>JAXHTA010000088.1:0-10698 GCA_034190285.1 Thermodesulfobacteriota bacterium
TAACAGCAACATAATGAGCTTTCAGGAGGGCATGTTTGAGCTCCCTGTCCGCTCTAAGCCTTATGGCGAGGCAGTCAGGATAGTCGCAGTTGCAGAGACCGCCGATGAACGGTATACCGCCCGTCGTCGTCCCGTAGGTCATGACCATATGAACCATGCCCGCCTTATCCCATTTCTTGAGCCATGCCTTGGCGTCATCAGGTGAGAAAAAATTGACTCCTCCCCTGTAGCGTTCAGGCCATCTTTCCCACTTAAGCATGCCAACGCCCAGTCCCATGCAGGAATACTCATCCGGGTGCCGCTCCTCTAAAGCTCGACACATTTTTCGACACACGCAATGCATCGACGTAACTGGTGTCGCAATCTCTACGATCCTGTAACAATCTTTCAAAGGCAAAACTTGGCAGACTCCGGCGGCCGTAAAGGCTTTTTCCGCTTCCTCTTTTAATGTGGGTATTTGCAACGTATCTCTTTTACGGAAAGCATCATTTAACTCTGCCAATAGTTGATCTCTTTTCTTCCTGCCTGAGACAGAATCCGGTACAAATTTCCTTCCAGGCCGTTTCCTTCTATAGAGCTGCCTGGAATAGTTTTCCGCCTTGAGATACCACAACTCCCCTCCGCCTATGCTGTCACAATACTCACACATAGCCTCTATCCCTCTTTGATTTCATCAAGAGCCAAAAATTGTTCTTCTCTTTTCATATTTGTCCTGCCCTTTTCATTACGCTTCCTCCAGTGGGCCGGTCCCGGCAATACAGTAACTGACAAATATTTAGAGAATTACTTTCTATCAGACACCCGCACACCATAATTAAAAATACAGTACAGTTTTAGCCTGTTACAATAATGAAGGATGCCTGATTCTTTTTACACTATCTTCAACTACAGCTTTTCAGCAGCTTTCAGAGAGAGGATCTCTGTTGTCCCGTCGGCAATTGTCATCGCCTTGGCATCCCTCAGGTATTTTTCAACAGGATATTCCTTGGTGAGTCCATACCCGCCATAAATCTGCGCCATTTCGGAGACTACCCGGAGGCACTCATCACATGAAAACGCACGCGCGGAAACGGCCAATTTCAGATCTCCCGTAACAGGTTTTCTCTGTTCGATTCGTTCGTCGATGAGGCGGGCAGATTTCCATATCAATGCCCTTCCCGCTTCGATGATGGTGTATGCGTCCATGAGTTTCATAGCAATCACCTGATGCTCAATTATCGGTTTCCCTCCCTGAATACGGGCCTTGGCATACTCCACAGCATCCTCAAACGCAGCACGCATCAAGCCGACCGCAAAGGTTCCAATATTGGTGTTTCCCATAGAAAGAAAATTTGTCTGAAAATCATCGGAAAACGAAGGGAGAACCATTGCACTTGCCGGCACTCTGACGTCATCGAAAAACAATTCACACTGGTTTTTAGCACGTTCACCGATTTTATCTGCTGGTTTTCCCCTCGAGACACCTGGGGTATCGCCTTTAAGCATGAATACCGCCAGGGCGTCATGGCCCTTGCTGGGGTCGGTCTGTGCTGTTACCAGAATATCAGTGGCAAAGGAACCATTAGAGATCCACTGTGCTTTGGAGCCGTTAATAACAAAGCTGTCGCCGTCCTTTCTGGCGGTGGTTTGACTGCGACCCAGCCCCGTTAAAAGATCGCTCCCCAAGTCCGGCTCAGTGGCGGCGAGACATCCGCTGATCTTGCCTTCCTCGTCATTAGTAAAAGGAAGTACCCACTGATCAATAATTTCTTGACTGCCCAGCTGTTCCCCGTATTGGGCCATCAATAAAGCGATTCCTCCCCAGGGAGGAACGCTGTGAGCCAATGCCACCCCACCTACTGCCAATTCTTCCAAAATGATTTGCTGTGTGACGTTGGATTGTCCCAGCCCACCGAACTTTTCAGGAATTCTCACCTTGTGATATCCCATTTGGTACATCTTCTTCTTGATACCGTGATAGTGTTCGCTGTTAAACGCTTCTACTGGATCCGGAATCTTGTCGATTGCCACTTCAGCAGGTCTGAGTTCATTGATAGCGAATTTCCTCGCCTGCTCCTTCATCATTTTTTGTTCTTCGGTCAAACTAAAATCAACCATAAGGTCCTCCTCTTGCAATTAGGAAATTACGATCTGTTGTGTATAGATTTGAAAACTGCCCTGGATAAAAAATTCCTTTTCTACCCATCACACTTCTGAGGCGTATCAAGGCTTTGAACTGTCAAACAAGTGTCTCTTCCGCTACAAAAGTTTGTTCGGTTCTCCCAGATGTTCAGCCGCAAGCAGAGAGACCACCTCACACGTTCCGTCAGCAATAGCAAGGGCCTTTGCATCCCTTAAGTATTTTTCAACGGGGTACTCTTTTGTGAGACCGTATCCTCCAAATATCTGAGCCATTTCGGATATTACCCGCATGCCTTGATTGCATATGAAAGAACGGGCTCCGGCGGCTATGCGGAGATCCCCTCTCACAACCGATCCCTGTTCCGTCATTTTATCAATCATCCATCCGGACTTCCACAGAAGAGCCCTGGACCCCTCAATGATACGGTAGGCGTCCATAAGTTTCATCGCCATCACCTGGTGCTCGATGATCGGTTTTCCTCCTTGGATACGGACTTTCGCATATTCAAGAGCGTCTTCATACGCGGCACGCACGAGACCCAGCATGCACGTTCCGACATTGGTATTGCCCATACAGAGAAAGTTCTCTTTGAAAAGGCCATCGAAACCGATATCTATCTTGTACCTTTCCGGCACCCGAACATCATCAAAGAAGATCTCCGTCTGGTTCTTTGCACGCTCGCCGATCTTATCTGCAGGTTTTCCCTTGGAAACACCTTTGGTATCGCTCGGAATCACGAATATCGCGGAATTCCCGGCGTTGTCGCCCGAAGCGATTTTCACTATTGCCATGATGTCAGTGGCCGATGTTCCATTGGAGATCCACTGGGCCTTGGCTCCGTTTATGATCCAGTCTCCGCCATCCTTCCTGGCAGTGGTCGTGATGGTGCCGCTACCGGTCAGGAGATCACTCCCATAGTCCGGTTCGGTGAAAGCGATGCAGCCGCTTATTTTTCCTTCGGTATCATTGGTGAACGGCAAAACAAACCTTTCGATGAGTTCCTGCGCACCAGGCATATTTCCAAGCATGCATACGACCATGGCCGTGACACCCAAAGGTAGAATGCTGTGTGCCAGGCCCACGCCCCCCACAGCCAATTCCTCGGTGACGATCTGGGTGGAAAGAGAACCCAGTCCCAGGCCTCCGAATTTCTCCGGGACACGTAGTTTATGGTAACCCATCTGGTAGACTCTTTTTTTTATCTCCTTATAGATATCGCTTTTAAATGTCTCTTCGGAATCGGGAATCTTATCAAGGGCAAGTTCCGCCGGGCGTATTTCCGCCATGGCAAATTTCCTCGCCTGCTCCTGCATCATCTTTTGCTCTTCGTTTAACGTATAGTTAATACTATCCATAAATTTCCCTCCATCTTTGGCGAGTTCTTAGTGACCGCATCCAGCGTTCTACCTTTTTGTCAAACGAGCATTGGCAAAAGGAATCCAAACGCCCCTCCCTTTCAGTTGTTATTTCTTGCCGCTTTAAGCCAACAAATGAAAAGGGCCTTTCCCGAAGATCTTTCGTGCCCGGCGTACGGTCTCCCGTCTTCTCAAAAACTATGTGACCAACCTTCCTCGTGGAATTCAACTTTGATTATCCGGATGCCCCAAAAAGGGTAAACAGCATCCCTTGCAGAGAATGTCCACCGTCTTTTTCCTCTATGCCGTGCCTCGCAAGGGACTTGGCCCTGATCTGTCCGATCTTTGCAACCACTGGAGGAATCTGTTCCTTAAAATTCGGGGCGATCAATTCACTGACAGGTTGGGGTCTGAGTTTCATCTGATTTCGCTGAAACTCCCTGGCGGAATAACGAAACAGGGGATCCCCTCGCCCGGCAAAACCGCTAAACAGTTGGGGCATGCATCTTTGAAGCGCCTGTGTAAACTGCTCCCGAGTCCTCCTAGGCAGTGCCGGACGGCTGTACCACCAGGTGTCAACCAGAGGTCCGAGAGCCACTCCCACCACCGGAAAGCAATCCGGCATCATTCCGATCAGTTTTGCTCCCATGGCAACAGATCCAAGTATTCGGTTTTCCACGTTGTTCTGCCAGGCGGCAGCGGCAGCCCAACCACAGGCTTGGCTGTAGTCCGCGAATTTCCAGACGCACTGCGGACCAGCTTGAATCCCTGTGGCCCCCATCTCCTTCATTTGCTTCTTTATCTTTGCGGCTTCTTTATTGAATGCGGCACAGGTCTCAAATCCGCAGGCCCCGCAGTTCCAGTTTAAATCGCCTTTGTGCAGATCTACTCCGCCGATCATGAGCAGGGTAATACCCATTCCCTGGTCGAGGATGGCCCTTAGCGTCGCTCCGTCGGCGCCCATCAGACCCTTGTTTTCTGGATCCGGAGAAATCTCCCCCAGGGCTTCCAGCACCTCAATTATGGATTCGATGTCCTCGCCGGTAACGATTTCCGTTTTCCACACCTTTTTCCCAGTTAAGGTAGGTACTTTGTTGGCAGCCATCACGCACAGTCTTGCCACCTCCAGCAGTCCCTCCTCTCCAGCCGTCTTGTCACCGTCATAGATCGCCATGGCTTAACCCTCCTTCTCAGATTCTTTTCTCTTGTCCGCCTCGATGCTCTCATCATCCAAGAACGGGTCCCAGTGTTTGTAGTCCAACATGCCGCCGAGTTGCCTCGACAGAGAATAGTATTGTCTCATGGCTCGAACCGCCTTCCATTCGCTCATAAGATGGTATTCCGGGGCAATGTCTACATAGGGGTTTTTGTGGTAAGCGGAAGCGGCGACAGCGACAACAATAGCCGAGTTTGGACAGTAGCCCAGCTTTTGCCCGGCCAAGCCCGCGGACATGAAAGGTCGGCAGTCCACCAACATGCGGTGAGCAATCCATGTAGCCGATGCTATGGCATGTCCGAATGCCGAAATTCTCCTCCCCGTGCACAAGGGTCCATCAATCATTGCAGTGGAATCACTCTCCGTCATGTCGATCCAGCCCAAGCTGGTGGATCTCTTATCGAAAACGCCGCAGTATCCTGTAACGCCGTTGCAGCTCCCGCAACCGACTTCCCAGGGGCCGTCGGCGGCTCTATGATTGCCGATGAAAAGGATGGCATCCGTGTGCTCCCGAATCATAACGGCCTCATACTTGAAATTCTTTTTCCAGAGCTTGTTTTTAGGGTTCTCGTGGGACAACTCCTCCATTTTTTTTGCGATCTGATCCCTTTCTTTTCTGCCCCACACCAAATGGCATTCTGTCTGTGGCTCACCTCCAGGCTGCGGCGCTGTAAACGCTGCATTGGCCATTAGCTTTGCCACTTCAATGACGTTGTCCCTCTTCCCGTGTTGCTCTGCGCTTCCGGGAGGCCATTCTGTCATAAAAATATCAGGCATTTCTTCCTCCTCTCTCAGTTTGCTAATACTTTGATAACTCCAACCATCACAAAAAATCCTACGTCCGGGACTATTCAGACGCTTCCAGTACACCCGCCGCTATCAATCGGTCAATTTCAGCGGGTGACATCCCCAGAACTTCTGAGCAGATCTCCCTGGTGTCCTCTCCCACACAGGGGGCCGGTTTGAAATCCGGGCGCACGTTTCGCATCTTAAAAGGAAAATCGGTCGCCCCGTACGATCCTTCAATTTCACCGTGTCCTGTAACTGCCTGGAAAAAGCCTCTATGCCGTAATTGAGCATCCTCCATTGTGTCTTTGGCATTTTTTACGACAGCCGCTTCAACGCCATGGGCTTGGAGGATCGCCATAAGCTCCTCTGCATGATAACCTTTTGTCCACTCACCGATGGCGCGATCTAATCTCTCTTCATTCGCTTTTCTCCCCATGAAAGTCTGAAATTTCTCTTCCTTCGCCCAGTCGGTTTCTTCGGCCACCCGGCAAAGACTGCGCCATTCTTGGTCAGTCCTTACTGCAATCACAAGCCAGCGGTCATCGCCAAGACAGGGGTAAGCAGCGTGCGGAACCGCGTCGGGCGCATGGTTTCCGATGCGCCCTGCGGCCCGCTGATTAGAAGTGTAGTCGATTACGGCGGGCTGGAGAAAATAAAGGGTCGTCTCATACTGGCACAGGTCTATCTGCTGCCCCTTACCTGTCCTCTTCCTGTAATCCAACGCACACATGACGGCAATGACACTAAAAAGCGGGGCAATGTTGTCAGGATAGGCCGTTTGAATGCCCGCAGGGCCCTTATCGTCCCAACCCACGAGGTGGCTGATCCCAGTAAGGCTGACCGTGTTGAAACCGAATCCCCCGAAACCTCTGTTCGGTCCCGACTGTCCCTGGATACTCACGTTCAGCATAATGATATCTTCCTTGACCTTCTTAAGCTCCTCATACCCCAGGCCCATCTTATCGATGGATCCGGGACTGAAATTCTCAGCCACGACATCGGCCCATGCCACAAGTTTCTTTGCGATTTCAATCCCTTCGCGAGTTTTGAGGTTTAAGCCAAAACCCTTTTTGCAGTTATTGGCGCTCAAGAAAATGGCTGATCGATTCAGACTTTTGACCCCCCCCTCATAAATGGGCGCTCCTCGTAACGGGTCCAAAGCGGCCATGCTTTCCACCTTGATCACCTCAGCACCATAGGCACCCAGACACTGGGTGCTCCATCCACCTGTCCCCAGACGCCCGAAATCAACTATCTTCACATCCTTCAAAGGCAAATCATCGCCAGACATGCAGCACCGCACCTCCTTCCATTCATTCGAAATACCTTTAATGGCGTATGCTTCTGCAGCATGGGATACTACCCCATCATAAACGCCGAAAACTTAGTAGAAACCTTGTACTCTGACCTCTAAATGACGCCCGCGCTTTTCAGGTTCACAAGATCTTCAGAGGTTAGTCCAAGTTCCCCCTTGTATATGACCTTATTGTGTTCTCCGATGAGGGGGGCGCGCCTGTTGATTTCAGGACTGCACGCCGATGATTTCCAAAGACGCGCAGGATAGATAATTTCCGCGTTCAACTCCTGATGTGAAATGCTCTTCCACGAATCGCGTTGCTGTAACTGAGGATCGGTTATCATGTCGGGAATATCATGCACGGGGCTCAGAGGGAGTTTACGTTTGATACCCCCTTCCTTGTAAAGTTCATTTTTTGTATGAGCCAAAAAGAAGTCCCCTATCACCTTCTCAATTCTATCTATCTCGGGTTGCTCAATCTCCTGCATCGAAAAACCCTGGGTATCGAACTCCGAAAGCCCTTGGGCCATCCCTTCCTCTTTCATCCACTCAATTATTTTCTTTAGTCCACCCGAGAAGCCGGGTCCTTCAAGTAAGGCCCAGCAGACATACCCGTCTTTGCAGGGCCAAGTATGACGCTGAATGATGTTCCCCCGTCTTCTGAGCTGGCCTGATCGTTTCTCCAATACTCTCAAATTATCCCAGAAGATGGGTGCAAACTGCTGACATGGGTAAATGGCCGCCTGAGCGGATACGTCAATATATTCCCCTTGCCCGTTTTTATCCCGTTTGAAAAGCGCATAGAGTATGGCAATGACCGCGTGAGTCCCGGCGTGACAATAAGCTTGAGGAACGCTGATGCGCAAGGGAGGGCGACCCGGCTCTCCTGTTATATACATCAGGCCACCCATAGCTGTGACCGCAATGTCGGAGCCTTTGTAGCTTTTATATGGTCCTTCCTGTCCGTAAGGTGAAATAGAGGCCATTACCAACGCTGGGTTTACCCTGCATAAACTATCGTAATCCAGCCCTTTGTCTCTGAGAAAGCCGGGCGGGAAAGACTCGATTACACCATCTGCTTCTTTGACCAAGTCTTTGAATAGCAGACGACCGTCTTCGGTTTCGATGTTCAGTGTAATGCTCTTCTTGTTAGCGTGCATAACAAACCACTGAAGACTTCTCTCCTGGTGAGGTACATCCCCAAGAAAAGGGCCGATATCCCGTAACGAATCTCCCCCTGGCTTTTCGATCTTTATTACCTCGGCACCTAAATCCGCCAGGATCCTTCCGGCATAAGCACCTTTTTCATCTGCCAGTTCAAGAAATCTGTATGGTGCAAGCGGTGCCTGTTTTGAGCCGACTTTTTCCATTGAAATAGCCTTTTTGTGTGTCTGTTTTTGCCGGGAAACAAGATTGGCAAATATATCCCCCCGCATTGGTCGCGGCGTATGGCTGATCTATAGGATAACGACAATTTTCTACAGAAGAACCATTATATCCTACATCTATCAGATAACTCATATGAGCTCATTTCCTAAAGCCTAAAATCTCAGAAGATCATTGTTGAGAGACGAAGAAGGAAGAAGCTCCCCAGCGGGCCGAATAAGCTTTTATTATGTTGCCCGTACTTTATGGTTGACATCGTATAAAATATCTAATATTTTTTTTTATACGATGTCAACCGCAAAAATGGTTTATGGGTATTTTTTTTTAAATGTGTTAAGTGTGGGCCTATTCGTACTCGTTGCAACACCGGCTACAACTTCATCGTAGGCCATTGTGAACACCAAGCAGCTGTAGTCTTGTGTTTCATGAGGCAATGCTGATACGGTAAGAGATCCAAACCCATTCAGCAAACATTTGGATTTCACATGAAGAGTCGATGTAAAAGTTAAGATCTTTCCATACGGTTCCAGGAGATAATTGGCGGCACTCGGTCTCCTCTTCGGTTAAAGTGTTTCGAGCACAAAACGAATGACCGAAAGGACGAAGACGTGGCTGCTAAAAAGAAGTTACCACAAAAGAGGCTCGTATTGCTACAGATTGCTGAAAAACTACGAAACGTCTCTAAATCCCGCCGTCGCCATGGAGTTTCCTCGAGCCAGTTCTACGAGTACGAGAGGGCCTTGCAGGAAAAAGGTTTTGAGGGCCTGATGGACCGGCCGCCGATCCTCAAGACCTTTGCCGATGAAACCCCGGATGAAGTCAAAGAAAAAGTTGCCACTCCCAGGACAAACGGATTTGTGGAGCGATTTAACCCCACCATCCTGGATGAGTTCTTCAGAGAAACCTTTAGGACTGAGTTTTATGCATCCGTCGAGGAGATTCACAAGGACCTAGACCAGTGGATTCACTGCTACAACCATGAACGACCTCACAGAGGATATCGAAACATGGGTAGACGTCCCATAGAAACCATTGAACAGGGCAAAGCTGTCAAAAGACAAATAACTCAGAAAGAGGCAGCTTAAACTTTAATTCCGGAGAGGCGCTGACTGTCCGTGAAGAGGTTGATTTTTAAAAATGAATGATAAAACGATAGTTGATAACATCTATGAGAGTAATTTTGATTTTTCTGACTATAGTTTAAGTGAACAAGCTTATTTTTATATCAAAAAGTTATTTTACTCGCAAAAACTTATACCCAGTCAAAAGATACTTTATACAGATCTAGCCAATCAATTTGGTATGAGCCGAACACCAGTTATAAATGCCCTCGGCCGCTTAGAGAAAGAAGGGTATGTTAATTTAATTAAGAATAGAGGTTATTTTGTCAGTCAAATCAGTATGAAAGAGGCTATAAATACAATAAACGCCCGCGAACTGATTGAAACCTACTGCATTGAACAGTCAGCTAATAATTTAAATCAACAACCAAATATAAAAGATATTGCTATTAAGAAACTAGAAAAAGCTCATAAGGCGTATGACGAATACAGACCTGAAAGTTATAATAGACGTAAATTCTTCTTAGATAGATCTTTTCATTTAACATTGTCTTCGTTCTCAGACAATGATGTTTTGCTAAGATATCTTGCCGATCTTTTTGAAGAAATATACCTTCGGTATCCTATGGCGCTTTCATTGGCGACTGAGAGATATGACTCGGCGCAAAAAGAACACAGTGATCTTGTTGGTTATGTTTTAAACGGTGATATATCAAATCTTATGAAAGCGATAAAGCTTCATTATGAAAAAGTCCGGTTTTATTTGTTTGAGTCTATTAAAAAGTCTTTTGAGTAGTTTTTTCTTTTAAAGGGAGGCAAAGTAATGTGTGAATATTGTGAGAAATACGGTGATGGCGATATATGGTACTTGAATACGAAGAATTACGGTCGTCAGCTCTATCGACGCAAGAGACCCGGTGAGAAATATGTTCCTGATGCCATCTCCTATCGACAGAAAAGGGGAAAAATCACGATGGAACTCTCCGATGCCAGAACAAAGGGGGACCGGAACAGAATCGAGAAGCTGTCGAAGGAACTTGATCTAATTTATCAAGAGCATGAACCTTGCCAGGTTTTGCCTTTGAAAGATTGTTACAGGATCGCAGAGATTGCAAAACCGATTTCCTCGATGCATTGCGTGTGTCGAAAAATGTGTCGAGCTTTAGAGGAACGGCACCCGGATGAGTATTCCTGCATGGGACTGGGCGTTGGCATGCTTAAGTGGGAAAGATGGCCTGAACGCTACAGGGGAGGAGTCAATTTTTTCTCACCCGATGATGCCAAGGCATGGCTCAAGAAATGGGATAAGGCGGGCATGGTTCATATGGTCATGGTCTACGGCTCTGGAAACGAGGGTCGGCCGTTTGTCGGCGGTCTCTGCAATTGTGATTATCCGGATTGCCAGCCCATCAGGCAACGTCTGGACTATGATATCACGCACATGCTCCTGAAAGGTCATTATGTTGCTGTTG
>JAXHTA010000089.1:0-10651 GCA_034190285.1 Thermodesulfobacteriota bacterium
TTTCGGTAGTCTGCATGATAAAATCCATGTTGTGAGAAATAAATACATAAGAAAGGTCAGACTGCCTCAGAACGTTTATCATTGTTTCGGTAAATCCCGGGTCCAGTCCCGCTGTAGGCTCATCCAGTAGCAGGACCCTCGGTTTCATTGCAAGAACCGTTGCGAGGGCAACAAGCCTTTTTTCACCACCTGAAAGCCTGTAAGTCACCCTGTCTTCAAATCCTGAAAGCCCGAGCAAACTGAGGGTCTCCCTGGCAATCTCCTTGGCCTCGGATATTGATTTTCCCTGGTTTAACGGTCCAAAGGCAACGTCCTCCAGCACGGTGGGACTGAATAACTGGTCATCAGAGTCCTGAAATAGAAGACCTATTCGCTGTCTCACGTCCTTGAAGTGCCGCTCTTTCTCCATTCTCTTGCCGAAAATCTCAATCTTGCCGGATGCAGGCTTCAGGAGCCCCATGATAACTTGAAATAGTGTGGATTTCCCACTTCCGTTAGGACCTATAAGCCCTATGCTCTCCTTCTCACGGAGTTGAAAGGAGGCCCCTCGGAGGACCGGCCTGCCCTCTGTATAAGAGAAGTATATATCTTCCAGATTGATCAATAAATGATTTTTGTCCATTCCAGCAAGGCGATAAGGATTACAGCCAGAAGCATCAGGGACATAAAAACAAAGTCGAGAGGCTTCAGACAGAATTCGGTCAGATCATAAAAGCGGCCCCTGAAACCGCGGCAGAGCATCGCATTTCGTATTCTTTCAGAGCGATCAAAACTCCTAACCAGCAGCATGCCGACCACATAGGCGTAAGTCTTATAAGTACGAACGCCGGTCTTTGGTCTGAAGCCTCTTATTTTCAGGGCCCTGACCAGACGCTGGTATTCCAGGTGGATAACATGTAGATAACGATAGGTAAAGCAAAAGAGATGGACCATTTTGTTTGGTACGCGAAACTGTCCGATGGCACGGCCAATGGTAAAAATAGGGGTTGTGGACACCAGGCTGATGAGGGCGAGAAGGATAATGTTGGACCTGAGAGTCAGAAGAGCCGCATACAGGATTCCCTCTCTTGTGGCGGTCAGGGGGCCAAGTGCAAAAAGAGGCGTTCCTTCCAGTGAAAAAGGAAGAAAAAACCAGAGGAAGAGGATCAGGCCGTTAACCACCGCGAGCCTGGTGCAGACCTTCCCGTAAGATAGCCCGGAAAGCAAAACAAGCATGATCGAGATGAAAAGCGCCGGTATCAAAGCGGCCCAACGAGAAGATACGGCTGTCACACAAGAAAAGACCGTCACAACCAGGATCTTGAACCTGGGATCAATGCGGTGGATAATAGAGTCACCCTTTACAAAAGCATTGTCGAACATATGTGCGGAAGGTATCCCGTATAAGTCCGGTCAACTATCGTCGCCGAAGGCTGTGGTTTGTCAAAGGTACAAGGTCTTTTTATGTTTCAGCGCGCACTCTCAGTTTGGCATCAATGAGTTGCTTATGTGTAAGACGGAGCAGATTTGCGAGTTTGTGAACCAGATAATCTTCGTGTTCAGCGAGTTTCCCGTCCGCATATACGATCCTCCAAACCGCCTCGATTACACTGATCTTCTCCTCCTCAGAGTAATTCTGATTGATAAGATTGGTGAACTGCCACAAGTCCACACTACCTTTCAATTCCTCGTTTGAAGACTCAATAAGGGCCTCAGCGTTTTCATCAGAAAGGCCATAGTCACGTTTAAGAATTGAGATAATACTATCCCTTTCTACACCACTGAACTCCCCGTCGATGCCGCTCATCTCCAGCAGGAGGGCACAGGTCGCAATTTGGATATTATGATGGTGAGTCCCTTTTTCTTGATCAAAAGGAATACCCTTTGTTCTCCCGCTGAAGTATTTTTTCACTAGATCAATCATGGATAATGGGGCAACCCTTGACGAGTGACATTTTTAGGGTCTATCAGAGGTCCTAACCAGAGGCGAAAAGGAATAAAGATCAGCGTCCGTAGGACCCGGCTTTGGTTATCGCATTCTGGAGTCTGCCACTTATTAGAAATCTGGCGCCTATAATTTGTGATTTTTAACACAAAACTCCAAAGCAAAGCAATCTATCTCTGACTTGGCCCCAGGGTGTCTTTATTCTCTCCTAATATGCTTGAAATAGCCATGAAAATGCCCCATGATATTCCCTTTGCATGTTATTTTGCCTCATCCAAATATAACCCTTTATAAGACTAATCACTTATGTTAATTTCCATTAATTTTGGATTATTTAACCATGGCATTACCTATCATCCCGTACGATGAGACCTTGTTAATCGTTTTCCTGGGAGACCTTTGAAACAACTGTAAGCTGTGTAAATGGTCATGATAAAATGAGCCAATACAAAATTAAAAGCAAAAGGGGACGTTGGTTCTAAGGCAACTTGAAAAACGGGAATAATAGAGATACCTTCCGCGCATGCCCGGACAACCAAGACTTGATACACCCAGTGCCTTGCATCATGTAATGGGCAGGGGGATTGACGGACTGGAGATATTCGGCAGCAAGAAGGATTGTGAAGATTTTCTTGGCCTCCTGCAGGGTCTTTGTGAGAAGGAAGCCCTTAGTATCTATAGATATAATCAAAAGTTGTGTTTGAGAGTTTAGGTGTTGTATCCTTCCGGGAAATGCTTAAAGTCCTGGAAAAACAAGAAACATTTAAGAAGAAAGGATACAGACGCCATGAGCAAGGATAAGGTAATTGAGTTTAAAAAGCCAGGCACATTTGTTGATGACCCTGTAACCGATGTCTTACGCACAGGAGCCAGGAAATTGTTGGCCGAAGCCTTAGAAGCAGAGATAGAAGGCTTTTTGTCCCAGTACAGGGATCTCAGAGACAGGCAGGATCGCCAAAGAGTGGTGCGTAATGGTTATCTTCCTGAGCGTGAAATTCAAACCGGAATTGCTCGCCCTTGACAGCGGCTTCAGGTAAAGCGAACTGTCCTGGACAGAACTGCTTCTTGACTTGAAGCATAGAGGGCTTAAGGACCCCCCGGAATTAGCGATTGGTGACGGCGCTCTGGGATTCTGGAAGGGCCTCACGAAGGTGTATCACAATACCAGCCGGCAGAGATGCTGGGTGCATAAAACAGCTAATTGTTTTGGATAAATTACCAAAGAGCCTTCAGGCAAAAGCCATGGATAAACTCCATCAGATTTGGATGGCTTTTGATAAGGCAGAAGCCGAAAAGCATTTTGATGATTTTATCAGCATATACGAAGATAAATATCCCAAGGCGACTGAATCTCTGAAAAAGGACCGCGAAGTATTGTTAACGTTTTATGACTTTCCAGCAGAGCACTGGAGGCACATACGTACGACAAATCCCATAGAATCAACATTTTCAACTGTCAGATTGCGCAAGGCAAGGGTAAGGAGCTGCTTTTCTTCAAAAACTGTCGTAATCATGGAATTTAAACATTGTCAATGTGCTCAGAAAAGATGGCAGCGTCTCCACGGGTCAAACAAACTGGCAGAAGTAATTAGAGGTGTAATATTTGTCAATGGTATAGAAAAAAACGGATCGCCGCCTAATGCTCCATACACAACTCTTGATAATAACTCCCTTACGTTGTCTACGGAGGAACATGCCATGACTGGAAATCAAAGGAAGCGAGTGTTATCCTTGAGGAGAAAGCTCTTGAAAAGTCTTATCGCGGTGGTAATGGTTCCATTAGTCATCACTTGTTTGTCCGGATGCGATGATATCGGTTCAACGTCGCATAAGCACATGGCTACATGGTCCAAGAGATATGGAATAGAGGATAATGAAGAGGCCCTATGCATTCGCCAGACCGCCGATGGCGGGTACATTCTTGCCGGGCGGTCCCAAGTAGATGCAAGAAATTGGGATGTGCTTCTGGTAAAACTGAACTATCTCGGGGATGTTATCTGGGAAGATACCTACGGAGGGCAGGGCGATGATATTGGGACTCAGGTTTTGCAGACATCCAGCGGAGAGTATATAGTTGCTGGCCATATCACCCTGACCGATGGCACAACGGAGATTTATCTGTTGTGTACGGATGATAGCGGAGCGATTCTCTGGGAAAAGACCTTCGGCGGCCCGAATGACGACATGGCCAGGTCCTTACAACTAACTGCGGAAGGCGGCTACGTGATCGCCGGCGCCACCGTCAGCAATGTTGAACCGAAGGTGAGCGATGTGGGTCTTCAGATCGTTGAAGACTGGGATACCTATGTTGTTAAAATCGATGCTGATGGCGATGTGGTTTGGGAGCAATCCTTCGGCCATGAAATCTATGAGCCCGACGGGTACGACAGCGATGAATACGGTGAATCGATCCGTGAGCTGTCAACAGGCGGCTATATTGTAGTTGGTAATGTCTTAAATGTGAGCACCTTTGGGGATATCTTTTTGTTGCGGACCGACACAGACGGGATCCTTTCATGGGTCCGGACCTATGGGGAAAGCTTTGGCGAGGAGGCGGGATATGATGTTATCGAAGCTTCCGGCGGGGGATTTGTGCTTTCAGGTCTAATCAAACACACCATCGGACCGGATACAGTTGGCTGCTATGTCATTAAAACCGATTTCGACGGAAACATCTTGTGGGACAGCGTTTTTGCTGGTGGCATCACAGGGGCAGGCGGACACGCCATTACCGAAACACCAGGCAATACCTTTGTCGTGACAGGGTACGCATTTTCTTATCAAACAGGCAGCGAGGATTGTTATCTGGTAAAGTTCGGAGAGGCGGGAGATCTTATCTGGGAGAGGTTCTACGGGGACGGGACTGATGAAATGGGAATGTCGGTTCAGGAGACATCAGATGCTGGTCTTATCGTTGCGGCGAACTCGAAATTGGACCAATCAGGAAGTATCTTTCTCTTGAAAACGGATGAAGACGGAATGATCGACTCTCTGCTCCCCAACGAATATTGATCCCCGGGAAAATAGGTACGCCCCACATATTTAAAGTTTCTTGTCCAAAAGCTTAAAACAGCTAATCTCTGCTATTTTTTCACCGCAGACTACCGATTGACTCACACCAGATAGTGAAAGGTCCAATCTCCTTGATAGCTCGCTCATACTGATGCCGCAAAGCAAGGGTGAACAAAAGGATAAACGTAAAAGGGGACGCTGGTTCCAAATCAACTTGACAAACGGGCATAATAGGGATACCTTCCCTTCATGCGCAGACAACCAAGACTTGATACACCCGGTTCCTTGCATCATGTAAGGGGCAGGGGGATTAACGGACTGGAGATATTCGGCAGCAAGAAGGATTGTGAAAATTTTCTTGGCCGCCTTAAGGATCTTCGTATGAAGGAGGCCCTTAGTATCTATGCCCGGATTCTCATGGACACACACTTTCATCTTTTGGCCGGAACCGGAGATATTTCTCTGTCTATTAGTATGAGAAAGCTTTCTGAATCTTTTAAGGGCCGTTATAGTGAAAGATATGAATGGGTTAAGGACATATGAAAGATGTGGTCATTCAGCTATTATGGTTATAATCCATCGCCGCTGGCAAGATTATGATACGATACTGGGCTGTTTTGGGAAGAGACGGAAACGGGCGACAGAAAAACATGAGCAATTCATTAAAAAGAGCCGGGAGCAGGATATTTGCAGGCGAACGGATATTGGGGAGCAGCGATTTTGTAAAGAATGCTATTAGAGATGCCGAGGAAAAATAAAAGGAGACTTTGCGTTTAGATTCAAAGATATCTGGTCCGGGAATATTGGCTGACCAGATATGTGATGGAGAAGGGGTGGAAAAGATAGAATTGTGTTCCGGCACAAGGAAGAGGGATGCGGTTAAATGCCGGAAGATATTTTGTCAGATAGCGGTCAGGAAAATGGGCTATTCCGGGGCGGATATAGCTCGGTTTCTGGGCATCACTACATCAGAGGTGAATCGTTTAGCCGCTTCCGATGTGTTGCCGGATACAGAAAAATATCATTAAATTGTTTTAGAACCACCTTGCCCTTTCTCGCTTTTCTCTTTCTTTCAGAGAAAGAGGAAGACACTTTTTGCGTGTGCTACACGCTCGATCATAACGCGTGGCAGGCATGGTACGACGCGCAGAAGTGGCCCAACCGGGTGGGAACCAAGTCCCCTATGTTGGGGTCGGCCCGGGTGGCCACTCGGTAGGTCCACATCCGGATAAGATCAGCTGCGGTTCCTCGCCGGTGCTCCGAGGGTATGCGGTCGCGCGGGTACAGAATTGTTACGGGTTAGGTCCATCGGATGCTGACAACCGCCTGATCCAGCAAGTCAGCGCCGACCTGCAAGAGGTCACCGACGGGATTCCCTGCGAGACGGGGTGCCAGAAGACCATCGCTGAAATCTGGCGCGGATGGGAGTGCAAGCAAGACGGTCCTTGGGTGGCACGCGCCATGGTGCAGTGGAAGATCGAGTGCAATAAGCCCTAACTCAGGAACCGTTCGCAAAGGTCCGGTTTGGACAGGCAAGCTGTTGTTGGCCATCTTCAGGGATAGAATTGCCCCCGTAAGAACGGCTGCAGGTCTTTGGTGGATTAGTCAAGGCCCTTTCTGTTCAAACAGCACAGGGCATCGGCTAAGGTGCCCGCCACCATAATCACACATCTCAGGGAGTCTTTCCCGGCATGTCAGAACGACAAGATTACACCTGGGATGAAATGGGCACCCGGCAGGTTTGTAGGCAGGGTCCGGCACTGTGCCGGGGATACTGTGAAGAGCATTTCCCCTCTTGGTACGACTGGGGAGTGACGCCATAAGCCCCATGGTATAGGGATGCCGTGGGTGGCCTAAAATTTCGGAAGCGGTCCCATGCTCTACGATAATGCCTGCGTACATTACATAGATGCGATCGGCAATAGTGGCCACCACACCTAAATCATGGGTAATGTAGAGAAGAGACATATGCCTTTGGGCCTGAAGTTCTTTGAAAAGGGTCAGGATCTGGGCCTGAACAGTAACGTCCAGGGCCGTGGTAGGCTCATCGGCTATCACCAGGTCGGGGTTACATGCCAGGGCCATGGCTATCATCACACGCTGCCTCTGTCCCCCGCTCAACTGATGAGGATAATCTCTAAGACGCCGCTCCGGCGACGGGATATTAACGTCCCCAAGGAGTTGCACACATCTCCGGTGTATTTCATCTCCGTCAGCCCTTTCGTGAACCATGATGGTCTCTTTGATCTGCTCCCCGATGGTGAATACAGGATTGAGGGAGGTCATAGGCTCCTGGAAGACCATGGCTACTTGTTTTCCTCGAATCTTCCGTATTTCTTCTTCGTCAAGGGCCAGGAGATCTTGTCCGTTGAGAAGCACTTTTCCCTCGACGATCTTGCCAGGAGGTTGCGGGATGATTCTTAAGATGGTCAGAGCTGATACGGTCTTTCCACAACCTGATTCCCCCACTATACATACTGTTTCACCCTTCCGGACCTCATAGCTCACCCCATCCAGGGCACGGGCGACCTTTTTTTCCCCATAGAAATAAACTCTTAGATCCTGAACGTGAAGGAGGATGTCGTTGCTCTTCATTAGCAGCCCTCAGTAATTCTGCCTCAATTTCGGATTCAAAATATCCCGCAGGCCTTCGCCGAACAGGTTAAAGGCAAGGACAACTGTGAGGATTGCAAACCCTGGGATAAAGGTCAGCCAGGGCGCATCAAATATAAAGCGCTTTCCATCTGAAAGGATGTTACCCCAGGTAGCATGGGGAGGCGGGACCCCGAACCCTAGAAAGCTCAGACCGGCTTCTGTCAGGATGGCGGTGGCAATGCCGATAGTGGCAGATACCAGCACGGGGGCTATGGCATTTGGCATCATGTGGAAAAAGATAATCCGAAAATTATTGATTCCCAGGGCCCGTGCCGCCGTCACAAAATCCTGTTCCCTCAAAGAGAGAAATTCCGCACGTACAAACCGTGTAGTACCCATCCAGCTGGTAAGACCGATGACAATCATGATGTTGTATATGCTCGCGGGAAGGAGCGCCACGACAGTTAAGATCAAAAAGAAGCTTGGGAAGCAGAGCATTATATCCACAGTTCGCATGATCAGAGTATCAATGGAAACGGCCTGTTTGCGAAAAACATTCAACCATTTCAGAACCGGTTGTTTTTCCCGGCTTTTCTTAGAGCAGAGGATGGGAACGCAAAACGCAACTCCTGTAACTAGAAGTCCAAATCCGGCATAGCGGATTCCTGCAGCCACCAACACTCCACCCGCAAGCAAAAGGCACACGGCAACTATGTGATCAAGACGGAAGTAGTTTTGTCCAAAGTAGCCTGCAATGCCACCCAATAATATGCCGATGAATACCGATATTCCGACGGCCACAAATCCGACGGTCAGAGAAACCCAGGCACCCTGGAGCATCCTTGCGAAGGTATCTCGTCCCAGATCATCAGTTCCAAAAAGATAGAAGCCGAGGGTGGGGACCTCATGGGGCCCCAACGCCTCGGCATTGGCACCGGACAGAGGCGGACGCAGTTTTTCCTGGAGTCGAATCAATGAAGGGTCAAATACTGGGTCCCGGCCGGAAGTTAGAAAGAGTCCGATGATAGCGGTGAAGAAAAAAAGCACGAAGATTACGAGCCCCGTAACGGCGAGCCTGTTTTGCCTGAACAGTAACCAGAATTCCTTAAGCCTTGTTTGTCTTGGGGCTAAGGGTGCATCCAACGCCAGGTTTTCGAAGGATGATCTCGGTTCCATTTGTGTCACAGGCGAATCCTAGGGTCCACAATGACGTAAAGTATATCAGATATAAATGTGCCGGCCAGGACCAGCACTGCGGAGACGAAATTGACAGTCAGTATAAGAGGGTAGTCTCTCGAAAGGATGGCTTCATAGGCCATCCTCCCCATGCCGGGCCAGGAAAAAATGGACTCGATGATTACAGAGCCCCCAATCAGACCCGGCAGGATGAGGCCGAACATAGTCACAAAGGGCAGCAGGGCATTGCGCAGTGCATGTTTGTAGTGGACCTGTTCCGGCAGCAGTCCTTTGGCCCTGGCGGTACGGACATAATCCTCACCCTCTACCTCAAGCATCTGACCACGCACATACCTTGACAGAACAGCGATCCCGGCAGTGGCCCCAAGCACAGAGGGGAGCATAAGATGCCAGATTCGATCCATAAACCAGCGAATCCGGGAGGCATCTCCCAGACCGAAGGTCTCCAAACCTATCACCGGCACATGAAAATAGGTCACCACAAGAATGATCAGCATGTAGGCAAAGAAGAAGCCGGGGACGGATATCAAAAGGTAAGAGAAAAATGTGGCGCTCCGATCGTACAGGCCGCCCCTGTAAATGGCTGAACGGATGCCTATGGGAAAGGAGAGGGTCCAGGTCAGAGTCGTTCCGACCACGAAGAGTAAGAGACTGTTCTTAAACCTCTCCCATATCTCACTAAGCACAGGTTGGTTGTTTTTCCAGGACACGGTTTTGCCCAAAAAGAGATCTCTGTAAAAATAGACGTACTGAGTATAAAGAGGTTTGTCTAAATGAAACTCCTTCCGAAATCGTTCCACCATCTCTGGCGTGAACTTGGGATTCAGGGGATCTGCCTGGCCTGGCTTTCCAGGGGCCAGATGAATGATCAAGAAGGAGACCACCGAGACAAAAAACAGGGTGATGGTCTTCTGTATAATGCTTCGTCCGATGAATGAAAGCATGGTGTACCTGATCGTTACCCTTCCGGAGAAAAGCTGGGCGCCTCGGGAAGCTTTATCCACTTGTTGAAGTGAAAAGAGTAATTCCCGGTCATAGTGGGCTTGATCTTTTCATAGCCCACATTCCCCTCATCATCAACTTCTTTGATGACGATCCGCCTGTCAAGTACCGCTGACCACCTGGGCATATAGAGAAAGGTGTAAGGTTGTTCCATGGCGATGATCTCGTGGAGCTGATGGCAGTAGTCCACCTGTCTATCATGATCGTATTCCTGCCTGATCTTGACTATCAGGTCGTCGGCCTCGGGGTTTTTGAACGCAACAAAATTGAGTTCAAAAGGGTCGGTCTGGCTGGAATGCCATATCTGAAAGAGGTCCGGTTCAAGGCCCATGCTCCAGCCCAAGACCAGGGCATCGAAATCGGCCTTATCCACACGCTCCTGAAGGAACACAGACCATTCCAGCAGATCGGTTCTAACGTCAACGCCGATTTGTTTCCATGAATCCTGGGCAATGGCAAGGATGTCCTTTCTCAAAGAGTTGCCGTGATTGGTAATCAGGGTGAACTGTAGTCTATTCCCATCCCTTTCCAGCCAGCCCTCATTATTACGGGTCCAGCCCGCCCTTTTGAGGAGTTGTAAGGCCCCATCGGGATCAAAAGGGACAGGTTTGATGCCGTGGTTATAATAATCGGTCTGTTTGACGAACGGGCCTGTTATTCTTTCCCCCTGGCCATAAAGGACATATTCTATGATCTTGTCCACATTAATGGCCATGCCCAGGGCCATTCGTACGCAGGGGTCTTTGAAGGGTTCCCGCCGCATGTTATAGCCTATGTATGTATAACCGAAATAGGGACCGGAGAACGATTGATACTTCTGATCGTTCTCAAGACGCCGGACCTGATGAGGTTGGACATTGTAGCTGTCAATGGTGCCGGCATAGAACTCCATCTCCTGGGTCAACAGATCGGGAATAATCC
>JAXHTA010000009.1:0-18969 GCA_034190285.1 Thermodesulfobacteriota bacterium
CCCAGGGAATGGTGTGCAAGGAAACCCAGGAATGTCCAAAGCACGGTTATCTATACCCGCATGAAGTCAAGGATGGGCACTGTGTTGTCTGCGGCGGTTCAGTGATAACCGGGAACACGGTCAAGATGTCCAAATCCAAGAAAAACGTGGTGGACCCACAGGATTTGATAGACCAGTATGGCGCGGATACGGTCAGAATGTTCTGTCTATTTGCAGCGCCTCCTGAGAAAGATCTGGAGTGGAACGATCAGGGGGTGGAGGGGTCGTTCAGGTTTCTGAATCGTATCTGGAGACTCGTGGTTGATCATCTAAATGAAGTCAGTTCAGTCCCGGCCTATGAAGGAAAAGACGCTTTGTCCGGGCCATCAAAGGCGCTTCACAGAAAGATTCATCACACCATAAAAAGAGTGACCGAGGATGTTGAGAATCGCTTCCACTTCAATACGGCCGTTTCCGCTGTCATGGAGCTGGTCAATGAGGTTCAACAGTTGCTGAACAGCGAAGGTAGAAAGAATGATGCAGTATGGTCTGTGATTCGGGAGGCGGTCGAGACGACCGTGGTGTTGCTTTCCCCGATAGTCCCCCACATCACTGAGGAATTGTGGCAGATGTTGGGCCATGATCAGAGCCTCTCGGAGGTCAGGTGGCCTTCCTTCAGTGAGGATGCCCTGAAGGCTGAAAAGAGATTGATCGTCCTACAGGTGAACGGAAAGGTGAGGAGCAAGGTCGAGATGCCAGATTCCTGTAATGAAGAAGAGATTGAGGCTAAGGCCTTGGCAGATGAACGGGTCCAGCGCTTCATTGACGGAAAGCCTGTTAAGAAGATTATCGTAGTCCAAAAAAAACTGGTTAATATAGTGATCTAGTCAACGATCGGCAACTACTTCATCTGATGGCCAATTGATAGATGGTTTTACCTATCGGTCGAAATAGGGTGTGCCTTTTCCGCCTGGCCGTGTGTCTCATCCTATGTGGCATTTCGGGTTGCGGTTATCATTTCCGGGGGACAGGTGAGCCGATGGGAATATATATTCCGAGTCTTGCCATCCCTGTGTTTGCTAGCACCTCTTCGTCATTGGGGTTTGAAGGGGACTTTACCAGGATTATCCGCGAGGAGTTTATAAGCCATGCAAAGGTCCCTCTGGTTCAGGAGGATGAGGCTGCAGTGGTTTTATGCGGTGAGGTGCATGACATTAAGACAGAGCCATTGAGTTATAGCCTTGTCCAAAACACTGTTCGGGGAGAGAGTACGAATTATGAAGTGACGAACACACGTTGGCTGAGAGTAACACTTAACGCCAGACTGTTAGACAGGGGCAGCGGCAAGATCATATGGGAGGATAAAGCGATGGAGGAAAAGGCTGTCTTTTCAGTGGGGACGGACCCCCTAGCCAATCGTTGCAGTCAGAGAAAGGCTGTTCAAGAAATCGCCAACATTCTGGCCAAAAAGATATATCTGAAAACCATGGAAAGGTTCTAATGGCACCAGAATATGTCGCCTGAAAAAGTCTTGGGCCAGCTGGAAAAAGGGAAATTATCCCCATTCTATCTTTTTTATGGAGAGAGTGGATTTCTATTAGAAAAGGTCCTGAACAGGATACGCGAGACCTTAATCCCCGAGCCATTAAGAGATCTGAACCTTCAGGTTTTTTTTGGCGACAAGCAAGACCAAATTGACCCGTTGGAAATCATTGATGCGGCCCGGACCCTTCCCTTTATGTCTCAGAACAAGCTTATCATTATGAGAAGGCCCGAGAGTTTTCCGACAGCGTCCCTTGAGAGTTTTGTCCCGTATCTCGAAAAACCGGTCGAGTCCACCTGCCTGATATTTGTATCTTCAAAGCCGGATTTCAGAAAAAAGTTCTTCAGCAAGATCAGAAAATATGGTTGTGCCGTCAACTTCCAGGAGTTGTATCCCAACCAAGTTGTGCCGTGGATCAAGAAGACGGCAAAGGAGATGGGGTTCAATTTGGAGGAAGATGCCTGTGCCTGCCTCCAGCAGATAGTGGGAAATCGGATGATGGACCTTTGCTCAGAACTGGAGAAGCTTTTTATCCGCTACGGAGAGAAGGAGGTTGGCATAAAGGAGGTCAAGGAACTAGCTATTTACACCCGTACTTACACGGTCTTTGAACTCATGGATACAATATCATACAAACAAGGTGCTGAATCAATACCAATATTGAAAAAACTTGTAGAAGAAGAAGGCAGGGATGGAATCCTTAAACTGATGGGAATGCTGAATCGTCAGATCCGCCTATTGTGGCAAACCAAATCGATCATCGAAGAAGGTGGTCGATCCTCGGACGTGGCCAGGAAGCTATCTCTCAGGGATTTTCAGGTCAAACCTCTGTTGTCGCAGTCGAGTCTGTGGAATAAAGACGAGCTTGAACGCGCCTTTCATCTCCTCTACGAGGCCGATGGACTTTTGAAATCCAACTCTCAGGAGCAGCAGTTACATTTGATACTGGAAAACGTTGTGCTATCTCTCTTTAGCTCTAAGAATAGCCCTTTGAGAGGAAAGGCAAGTTGGGGATGATTATTGTGAGGGCAATTGGTTGACCTGCCGCGCCAGGCGGGAAATTTTCCGTGCAGCATTGTTCTTGTGGATTATACCTTTAGAAGCGGTCTTCTGAACGATGGATACGGCGTTTACTAATTTGTCTTTGGCCCGCTCGACTGAGTTAGCGGCTATGCCAGCCCTGACTTCCTTGACCGACTTCTTGACCTTAGTCTTATAACTCTTATTTCTTATCCTTTTGACTTCGTTCTGCCTGGCCCTTTTAAGAGCCGATTTGTGGTTGGCCAAATTTAAACCTCCTCAATAATTATTCTATCTCTCACCTTTGGATTGACAAGTAGACGATTTTTCAAAAAGGGAGTATAGGGGAATTCTCATTGTGAGTCAAGCAAAAAGGAGACACAACATAATGCATGCATTACACGCCCTGGAGGACGTGGAATTCCATTTACACAAATAAGTTGACAGTACCATTATTGGCCCGCTATGCTGGCCTCCAATACATGCACGCAACGGTACTTTCGACGAACAACAAGACAAGAAAGAGAATATATGAACATATTATTGATATACCCTGAATTTCCTGACACGTTCTGGAGTTTCAAACATGCACTCAAGTTCATTCGAAAAAGGGCCACGTTCCCGCCGTTGGGACTGCTTACGGTTGCGGCAATGCTGCCCAAAGAATGGTCCAAGAGACTGATTGACATCAATGTGAAAAAGCTCACTGAAATAGATCTGGCATGGGCTGATTATGTGTTTGTCAGCGCCATGGTTGTGCAGAGGGAATCAGCGCGTAGCATCATTTCACAGTGTAAGGGTGCGGGCCTCAAAGTGATTGCCGGCGGACCTCTTTTTACGAACGAAAATGGGGATTTTGAGGACGTTGACCATTTTGTCCTAAACGAGGCGGAAATTACCCTGCCGCGCTTTCTGGCGGACCTGGAAAAAGGTCGTGCCAGACATATTTATAAGACAACCGAGTTCTGCGATATAACCCAAACCCCGGCGCCTATGTGGGAATTGGCAAATATGAAGAAATACGCATCAATGAGTGTTCAGTTTTCGCGAGGCTGCTCATTCAATTGTGAGTTCTGTAACGTAACGGCGTTGTTTGGGCATCGTCCGCGTGTCAAGACTGTCGAGCAGATTCTTGCTGAACTGGATGGACTCTACGAGCTTGGATGGCGAGGGCAGATTTTTTTCGTGGATGACAACTTCATCGGAAATAGAGAATATCTGAAGAGTCAACTCCTGCCGGCCCTCGTCGAATGGCAGAAGGGCAAGAAAGGGGTTCCGTTCTGTACAGAGGCCTCAGTCAATCTGGCCGACGATGAAACGCTGATGGAGATGATGTTCGAGGCTGGTTTTGACGCCGTCTTCATCGGTATTGAAACCCCGGATAAAGATTGTCTGGCCGAGTGCAACAAACAGCAGAACAAAAACCGTGACCTGATCGAGAGTGTAAAGCGAATCCAGCGCTCCGGCCTACAGGTACAGGGCGGTTTCATAGTAGGGTTCGACAATGACACCCAATCGATTTTTCAGCGCCAAATTGATTTCATACAAAACAGCGGCATCGTGACAGCGATGGTAGGCCTTCTTCAGGCTCCTCCCGGCACGAAACTCTATGAACGTTTGAAAAAGGAAGGCCGCCTGCTCGGCCAAATGTCAGGCGACAACGTGGACGGTACCACCAATATAATCCCTAAAATGGACCTTGAGATTTTACACAGCGGGTACAAGAATATAATGAGTCACATCTATTCCCCCAAGCAGTATTATTCACGTATCAGGACCTTCTTGCGTGAATATAAGGCCCCGAAGGTTGAAATCTCACTGGACTTTCAGCGATGTATGGCATTCTTCCGTTCGAACATATGCCTGGGTGTCCTCTCTAAAGGGCGTTTTCAATATTGGAACCTTCTGATCTGGACGATTTTTCGTCGTCCAGGGTTGTTTCCGCTGGCCGTTACTTTGGCGATATACGGGCATCATTTCCGGAAAATCTGTGAGTTACATATTACTTAGTCCCTAAACAAAGACCGTCTTTCTATCCGATCTCTTCGTCAGACATAAATCTCAATCCTAAGAATACTGTAATGCTTTAGCAAATGACCCCGACGCTTTGCTTTGGGTTTATACATGAAAGAAACTGTAAGGATTTTTACAGCTTCTTAGGAGCCCTTTGAAACAAATGCAAGCTGACCAAAGAGCCTTATTTTCAAAAGGCTATATTCGTAAAAAGTACTTGGCATATTTCTGCAGTTAAGATCTTGGTTCTCCTCGACTCTGATGAAAAACGATGGTTTTCGTTCAGACGCTATTCACAGCTCAGCATTTTCTGAGGTAGATATTCGCTTCCATGACGCCGGAAAAAATGGAAAAAGAAGCAACGGAGCTTATGCTTGCAGGATTTCACTGAGCGCAAGCAGTCCTGGCCGTGGGTCAGAGAAAGCTGAACATGAAGAACCAGGGCCTGGTTCGTGCAATGGCATCTATGGGCGGGGGTATTGCGTCCAGCGGAGGACCATGTGGAGCACTTACAGGCGGTGTGGCTCTCTTGGGTTGTGTCTTTGGAAAAGACAAGCCAGAAGGCAATGATGATCCCCTCATGCAGAGATCTTGCCGTGATTATTACAGGCGATTTG
Source organism: Thermodesulfobacteriota bacterium (assembly GCA_034190285.1). Classification (GTDB taxonomy): domain Bacteria; phylum Desulfobacterota; class DSM-4660; order Desulfatiglandales; family Desulfatiglandaceae; genus JAXHTA01. The sequence continues at coordinate 5,173 of JAXHTA010000009.1, forward strand.
AAGAAGAGGTTGTGGGAAAATGGGGTAGCGTAAACTGCCGGGATATTGCAGATGTCGATTGGAGAGATCGGGATCAGGCCGCGGTGTTTCGCAAAGGAACCGGCGTGGTGGAATGTGCGGAAACCGCCGGAAAGGCGGCGCGGATACTGGGAGAAGTACTGGAAAAATACTTTGGTACAGAGGTCCGTAAATAGGCCTTTAAGACAGAAGATTCATTATGAGGGGCCTGTAATAAATTCACCCAAAAGAGGTGGCGGCCAAGAAGGGGCATCGTAGCGGATTGGCAGGGACCTTGAAAAAAGGATTACAGCCCTGGCACAATGGTTGTATGAGTACTCTTATCCGGTTGTTTTTACTGGAGCCGGTATCAGTATGGAATCGGGCCTTCCGGATTTCAGAGGGCCAGATGGATTGGGGTCCCGCATGGATAAAGGCCTCCCCAGCAAGACCCATGGCCAGGACCTGGGATTCGGTTGACCCAAACAAAGGCCACCTGGCGGTTCTTGAACTCCAGAAACTGGGAAAACTGAAATTCCTGATATCACAAAATGTAGACAACCTCCACTTGAAATCAGTTATCCGTCCTGAATTGCTGGCCGAACTGCATGGGAACATCACCAATCGCCGATGCACGCGGTGGAAAAAATGTTCGTTCCCTACAGACCGAGGTCTTCATTGATAAGGACGACCTTGACCCTTCCCGGCGGAAACGACTTTTCGGTAATGGTCCAGGTGTTACAGATTCGGTCCGGGCTGTCGCACTCCTGGCAAGTAGCAGTCTTTATGCACGGCGTTTTCTTGTCGAGCCGCATGGCATTGGCCGGTGCTGCGTAGTTCTTAATGCGTGACATGGCTTCATCGAGATCGGAGACGATCTTGTTGCGGCCAAGGAGAATCACAGCATGCCTGGGGCCAAAAGTGATGCCTGCTACCCGGTTTCCATACATGTCCAGGTTGACAAGCTGGCCTGATTCGGTCACGGCATTGGTTCCCGTAATAAACATATCCACAAGGAGGGACTGCCTGCGTAGCTCCAGTGCTTTTTCATGTGGGAGGGTTTTATCGAAGGTGTCCAGGATTTGCAGGTCGGGGTTTTTCTGGACAGCGTCGTAGAGACCTGTGGCCATAAGCGTCATAGAACCACCCCAGGAGATGGTTTTGGCACCAGTCCCTGGAAGGATTTCGCTAAGTACTATATCCTTTGCCTTGGCCCCGCTATTTGCGATGAAGGCCTCAAAATTATTTGCCTCCAGTGCCTTTTTGAGTGCGGCGAGCCGCTCCTTCCAGTAATGGTTAATAGGATTCTCCATATTTTCCTCCTTGCTTCAGTCTCAAGCCTCAAGCCAGAACGGATGTTTCACCCTTGTTTCTGGCCTGCATATTTTAGGCTATATCCGAATCTCTCAAAAGGCATAACCTATTAGAAAAGCGTTATTATTGAGTCTCCAGGGAATTTGGTCTGTACAGATTACCAGGATAATCTGCACACCCATTTATTGAAATCCAGCAGTATGCCACGGAGGAGTTACCCACAGGCGCGCCCGCCCGCTGTCTGTGGGCAGCGGGCGGGTCTATGGATAACTCCTCTGGGTGATTTTCCAAGTAAAACATTGAGTTAACGGGTTGAGAAACTCGGACAGACCCATATTTTACCCCAGTGAACTCCGCGCATTCCTTTAAGGCCTTTTAAAAAGCCCCGGCACGCATCGGGTGCGAGTTGTTCTCTTTCGCACAAAAGCAGTGCTCCTAGCGTAAATGACTATCCCCTTTAATAAGAGTGATCTCACGACGAGCCACCTGGCCTTGTGTAACGTTGCGGGGACCCCTAAGACGCGCAGAAAGAGAGGAGCCGTACCCATGTCTGACTCATTGCCTATCGTCTGCGCCGGAGCTTCTCTATGGAGACACGTATGCTGTCTTGCATACGGGCGACTGCTTCGGCGAGGTCACCGATTTCGTCCTTTCTTCTAGTATCAATCGTCACATCCAGTTCACCAATACTAATCCGATTGGCGGCATAGGTCAGCCTTATTATGGGCCTGGAAAGGCCTCTGCCGGAAAACCAGGCGATGATGAAAACGACTACTATGGTTACTCCAAAAAGAAGGTAAGCAAAAGACGTGACCTGATCCAAGGTATGATACGCTTGGCTTTCTTCAATCTGAATGGCAACGATCCAGTGATAGGCCGTCTCTCTTACATGCCCCAGCATGGGTTCACCTTTTATATTCGTGAAGGATATGAAGCCCTTTTGATTATTTTTAAACGCGGCAATCAATGGATGTCCTTCCAGGTTTTTGTGCTTAAAGACTTGTTTTTCTTCACTCTGGGCCAATAGCAGGCCTTTTTCATCGGTGATGAAAGTAGATACAGCAGCATCCTTTCCCCACGTCATAATCCGTTTTGTTGCGTCACCAATATTCAGGGAATTGGCCATGACACCAACAATTCTGCCTTTTCTTTTGATGGGTACAGCCAAAATGAGGACAGATTCTCCTGATGCCTTTCCAATGTGAGTCTCCCATGCAACGGGTTGACCGTTGACAATGTCTTGATAATACTGTTTGTCTGAATACTCTTCCGGTGGAACGCTGTCACTGCTGGCAATATTGATCCCATTTGTGTCGATTGTATAAACAGAAATCATCCAGGGGTATTCCTCTTTAATAGTCCTAAGTATTGGCTCCTGCTCAAGAGCGTCCATGGAAATCAAGCTGTCCATATTGGCAAGCATCCTGAGGATCCTAACGTTCTTGTTCATCAAAGCTTCGACCTGTTTTATGATATTGACGGACATCTCCTTTATCTTGTTCTCTTCATCAATCTTGATATAGTGTTCCGTCTGCCGAACCGTAATACCCCAGAAAACTGATAACGGAACCAGGCTGACTATGATCATGGCTGTAAAGAGTTTTGCGGTCAATCCAAACCGGAATCTTATCGCTCGCGTGGATCTGGTGTCCTTCTGTTTATCTGACTCTCCTTCGTCTTTGGGCGGTGAGGATAATTCTCTTTCAATGATTTGTTCTGGTTTTGATTTATGTAAAGCCTGTTCTCCTGTCGCTGAATCTGATGTATTGGCAGTGATCAGGTGACGGCATTGCCTACATCTAAATTTCGCGGTCTCTCCAGTGATTTTTTTAGGGTCAATGTGGTGTTCCTCACCACATTTTTCACAAGTAATTACCATGGGTTAACTCCTTGCATTGTGACTTCTCAAGAAACGGGGCGTATCCTAAATGAAGGACCCACATCGCCCATTTATATTCGCGGACTTCTTGTGAGTACTGACCTGGTGCTGTTTTCACGCTGACTTCGTAAGATGGCTGGTATAGAATATGGGTTGCAATGCTCACGGCATTCCTTGTTTGATCTTCTCTATCATGGCCTGTTGAAACGCTACTCTCTTCTCTTGTCGGGGAATCTGTCGCGCAAGCAGATCAACTATCTCAACTCCCCGGTGAAATGGGATCTTTTTTGGATCCTTGCCAAGTTCCCGAAGTTCGTCTTCAAGCAAAAACTCTGCTATGGGCCCAATTGACAGAGACAGGTTCGTCTTGAGGCACTCAAAAAAATCATCATCCAGCATGGGAGTTGCTTTTTCAACTCTCTCAATGAGCCGCAATTTGATGAGTTTGACGATCGCTTTTTTCAACATTTTCATATCTATTTTAAGAGACCGGGACACTGATAAGAGATCTTTCTTGCCATCCAGCTCGATGAGAACTCTTAAGGTCTCGCCATCCAGTGAATAATTGCCAAGGTCGCTCTTTACCGATCCCTTGAAAACCAGGGAAGAAATATCGGCGGGAATGGCGTCCATTCAAATACCTCCAAATAATCCTTGAATCTTTGTAATGCTTTGATAAATGACCCTGTGTTTTGCTTTGAGATCATACATAAAGAAGACTTGTCAAGACTTCAGCTTTCTTGAGAGTTCTTCGAAAAAGGCCTGCAAAAACCTGAGATTGTATTCCACAGAACAAGGGACTTAGCACCCCACTGATTCCTTTGACAAAGCCGCAATAAAACACCCTTCAAGGCACGTGGCACATCCCATGCTGAGAGTCCCGTGTGTTAATCCTTCAACCTCAGTATCATCATAGTAATGTCGTCTGATTGCGACATGCCTTGAGAGAAGACCTTAATTTTTTCCATCACACCTGATACCATTTCCTGGATGGGCTTGTCCTTTAAGAAAGCGAGCTCTTCAATCAGCCTTTCCTCAGAAAACAACTCTTGGTTTTTGTTCATGGCCTCTGTGACGCCGTCTGTATACAGAAAAAGCGTCTCTCCCGTCTGAAGAACCATCCTATTTGATTGGTAGGGAAAATCCTCATTCACTCCAAGAGCCATCCCACCGGTAGTTCGCACGGCCTCCACGTCTCCATTGGCACGAATAACAAAAGGCGGATTGTGGCCTCCGTTGCAGTACGACACTTCCCCGGTACGGATATCTAAAATACCCAGGAAAAGGGTCACAAACATCAAAGAAGGATTGTCCAGCGAAAGGTCCTGATTGACACTGTTTAAGACTCTTTCAGGAGGCAATCCTTTAGTAGCCTTCGTCTTGATGAGGGTCATGCTTATTGCCATAAAAAGGGATGCGGGCACGCCTTTCCCGGAGACATCGCCCACAGTAAAGCAGAGATGATCTTCATCCATAAAGAAAAAGTTGTAGAGATCACCGCCCACTTCTTTGGCCGGCATGAGAGTAGCATAAATATCAAATTCCGGGCGGTGGGGGAAAGGGGGGAACACCTTTGGCAAAATGCCCATTTGGATATCATGGGCTATCTTTAACTCACCCTCAATCCGTTCTTTGGCTGCCGTGGTCTTTGTTAATTCCTTGATATGTTGTTTTAGCGAACTTCTCATATAGCCGAAGGAATCCGTCAGTTTTCCCACCTCATCTCGTGATTTGACAGGGGGAACTGCAATATCCAGATTTCCGGCTGCCATATCTTCGGTTGTCCGCGCCAGTGCCCTCAACGGACGTGTTATAGAGCCTGCAATCCATATGATCACTACCAATAAAAAGAAGAATCCGGCCAGACCCAGCAGGACGACTATGCGGTTCAGGCTGGTAATGTCCGTCATCAATTCGTCCTGTGGGAAAAGCGCGCCAAGGGACCAGCCACTGGTGGACAATGGGGCGTAGACCATCCAGGAGTTTTTGTTATTAACAATACTCTTGATGGGAACAAAACCTGATTTACCATTGATCATTTTTCTGCCGATTTCCCTCAGCCTTCTGTCTCCTCTGGCCTCGGCCACACTGAACATGGTCTCGTTCATGATGAGTTGCCCAAAAGGATGGGTTACAATTGTACCATTCTTAGAGATCAAAAACCCATAACCTGTCTCCAATATCCTGATGGAAGAGATGATCTCCTGAAGCCAAGTAAGGGAGATATCGGCGGTAACAACACCCATAACCTGCCTCTTACCTGAAACCCTTCTGTAAAATGGGACAGAATAGGTGGCCATGAGGATTTCACCCCCGCCTACATCGTAGTAAGGTTCACTCCATACGGGGTGCTTGAGTTCTTTGGGAATCTGATACCAGTCCATGTAAAAATACTTGTAGGACTCTCCCCCCAGATAAGTAAACTTGATCTCTCCTCCCCTCTTGCAGAAATAGGGCGCGAAATATAGAGAGTCTTTATTAAAGGCATAGGGTTCAAAGGCAATAGTGGCCCCGTATATTTCCGCATCGTTTTTTACCACAGCACTAAGCATATCGATTAATTCATGATCGGTATGAGAAGAGTTCTCCAAATAAGATGCCAGAGTTTCAGGGACTTTTTCAACTGAACGTAGTACCATATCAATCCGGTTTACCGTCGCCTTTGCGAGGTTTTTTGCGTTCACCTCCACATTTCTTATGATAATCTTGCGAGATATGAGATAATTATAGCCAAAAACGACAGCAAACACGAGTGTGCAGATGGAGAGAATGGATAGGATGAGTTTGAAGGCTATTCCTTTATCTTTCATCATGGGTCATGCAATTTTGATAGAATGAGGAAAAGTCTGGAGTCTCCTCTATCAGGCCGTTCTCCTTTAATCCCTCCGCCACCCGGTAATAGTCTTCGGGCAGAAGCCTCCCAATGGGAATACTGGCGTCTCCGGGCAGCATCAAATCTTCCATCCTGTCGAGCATCCACTTCTGGTGCACCCGGGTAGCCGGAATATGTTCCTTCTTCAAATTCTTCATTACAGTATCTAATGCCTCATCAGGATGGGCGAACCCATACATCCATCCCTCAATGGATGCCCTCAAAAAAGCCCTGCAAAGCTCAGGGTCCTTCTTAAAGTTCTCATCAAGAGTGTAGATGCCGTCTTCAGGAAAATTCAAACCGTATTCATGGAAGAAGAATGTAGTTAACTCATCTGGATTGAGGCCTGAATTGAGGATTGTGTGATACTCATTATACCACATGGCTGAGGCGACATCCACGCCGTCCCTGAGAAACAGGTTGACGGAGTATGACTGGCGAACGACCCTAACATCAAGGTTGAATTTCTCTATGAAGGCCTTTGGCTGGATTTGAAAAACCGGCCCCCAAAGTCCCACTTTTTTGCCATTCATATCCTTTGGAGTTCTTATGCCGCTGGATTTCTTGGCTACAAGCATTAACGCAGATCTTTGCAGCATCTGGCCAATGTTAACGATTTCTATGCCTTGTGCTCGTATCTGTATTCCGGTGGAAAGCCATAAGGTGGCAAATTTTGCCTTGCCTTTTTCGATCAGATCGGAGGGTGGATTGTCCGGACCGCCAGGGATGATGGTCAAATCAATACCATATTTTTTGTAAATTCCCTTTTCGTAGGCAAGGTAATATCCGGCAAACTGGGCCTGGGGGACCCATTGGGGAATAAAGGAGACCTTTTTCAGGGCTGTTTGTTCGGCCCAAGACTCACTAGCGATGAAAAGAAGGAGGACCGCGCAGATTATAGTCGTATCTTTTCCCATGAGACTTTGCATCTCTTAAGTCTTATGAATGATAAACGTAAGGATATTTCTTTCTCCATCCCGGCGATATCTGACTTCATCTACCATCTTTTGAATTAATAGAATTCCCAATCCACCAATCTTACGGTCGGAGATATCCGGAGTCAGGTCGGGATCAGGAAGGGAAAGGGCGTCAAAGGGTATCCCGTTATCGGAGATTTCCAGAACCAATTCGGTGTCACTGTCCTGCCGACAACTCACCTCAACGTCACCAACTCCTTTGGGGTAGGCATACTCAAAGATGTTAACCAGGGCCTCCTCTGTGGCCAATTCTATATCTCCAACCCTCCTCTGCGTTAAGCCTCTGTGTCTGAGAAACGTGGAGACGAATTTGATGAAACGTTCTAAATACTCAAGTCTGGCCGGTAGTTTCATCTTAGTAGTCATGGCAAGCCAAGTTCTTGATCAATCAGAGTTTTGTTTTGTCCTAGAAGGGCATGGGGGCTGTCCGAAAATGCCCTTTTCCCAAACAAAGGATCTAATCTTTCGTTCAGCCACTATTCATATCTGTGAAAGGGCGTTTTCTACCGATTCATAGGTTGGAATGATGGAGCTGAATCCGGAAATCTCAAATATTTCCTTCACAGTATCTCTAAGGGATGAGAGCAAGATTTGCCCATCCATTGCCTTTAGCCTTTTGGCTGTAATCAACATGCTTCGAAGACCAGCGCTACTGATGTAATCAAGCTGGCCAAGATCAATGATAAAGTTGGCTTCTCCCTCATTCATACAGTCTACCAGTTCTCTTTCAAACTCTGGGGCAGTAACAGCATCCATTCTTCCAGAAACAGACACAATCAGTGCTTTTTCCTCTTTTTGGATGTTGATTTCCATGTCATCCTCCTCGAGGGCAGGTTCTTTGGAGAACAGTCCGTGGACTATTCAGTGCCCGATCAAAAACGGTATTTTCGCCAATCTCTACGTCAGATAAAGAACTCAATTCCCAAGATATTCAATATGTTCCTGCGGGCAACATCTTGACCTTCCTCAACCTTGACGATAAATTCTAGTTTTGCCACGATACTATATTACTTGTCGTTCTTCATGTTCATAATCCCGTATAACAGCCCACCTGACAGAATTATGAAGACAAATGTTCCCACTATGATTGCTGAAATACTCATCAATACCTTACTCCATTTCAAAACTCACACCGGCAAAATATCTTACGCCAAGCCAAATATTTAGCGGCCCAGCTCGCCTCGTCCAGGAGGTTACGTGTGGTCAGTGTCACAGCGGAGTCTCAACGCCTTTTGGAAAAAAACAAGATCAACGATCCAATAGTAAGAGAGCCCAGCAAAACAGAAAATGGAATTAGGATGTGAGAGGCAGTGTAAAACTCATAAAACGCCAGGATTGTACCTGAATAGATAATCAACCATCCAGCGAATCTTGGGACTGCTATTCTCGTTCTTGGGACGTCTCTAATATTCTGCATAATAAAGGCAATGAAAACCAGGCTGACCGCTAGTATCCACCCGCCAGCCATCAAAGACCAGATAGGATAGCCTTCATAAGGAGATCTGAATTCTCTATAAATACTTGAGACTATTATGATAAATAATGCTGCCGGGGTGATGTATTTTACAGAAATAATCCATAATTTTCCAAGCTTTATTTCTGAAGTGGAATCTATGTCACTTGATACATTTTTGATGTCAAAGAACCATCCAATCAGGACAGCTTCCAGAAACCCTACTATTATGAGGCTCCAATTCATCCAATGGTCGACGATGTCAAGCCAGTAAAGTCCAGCACGAGACGTATACAAGAAGCCAGCTAAAAAACCCGCAAGACATATCCAGAAAGTCAATTTCTCCCGCTTCAAATGAAGAGAATCCTTCAGTCCCGTAACAATGGCTTCGATAAGAGAAAAAGCAGAAGTGAGCCCCAGGTTCAGTAGCATCAGGAAAAACATGATGCCGAACACTGCTTGAATGCCTTTTCCACCCGGTAGTTGAGCAATTGCCGATGGATATGTGACAAAAGCTAGGCCGGGACCGGAATCAGCTACGTCAGCTATTGGCTGGTTTGTAGTAAATGCCAAATATCCCAAGATGGAAAACACAGCAAAACCGGCAAAATAGGAAGTGATGCAATTTGCAAATGAAACAGTCCAGGCGTTGGTGTTAATATCAGAATCCTTGGGCAGATAAGATGCATAGGCGATCATGATCCCAAAGCCCAATGACAAGGAGAAGAATATCTGACCATAAGCCGATAACCACACGTTGGGATTTAATAGTTGTGAAAAATCTGGCCGTAAATAAAAATCCAGACCTTTAGCGGCGCCATTCAAGCTTATTCCCCGAACAATCAGCAGCAAAAGCAATGCCCAGGGCAACCCGACCGTCCAGTGTACTACTTTCCCAACCACTTTAATCCCCTTAAAAATGATCAAAAAAATCGCAATCCAAACAACTAGATTTCCAAGAGCCAGATACCATTGGATTCCACCTAAATCCGCAACGTTATGGGAAACGCGTAAGACTTTCTCGAAAAAGAAGCTTTTTTCATCTCCGGCCCAATCGACACCAACAGAATAGAACATGTAGTTGCACGCCCACGACATTACCACAGTGTAATAGAAAGTTATCATTGCGGCGGTTCCGAGGCCCAACCATCCGATAAAGTTCGTCTTTTTCTTGATGAAATTAAAGGCTTCACTCGGACCCTTCTGGAACCTGATCCCCAAATAATACTCAAGGGCAAGTAAGGGAATACCTGTCGTGATTAGGGCAATCAGATAAGGAATAAAAAAGGCGCCCCCCCCACTGGAATAAGCCATGTAGGGGAAACGCCAAATATTGCCCAGCCCAATCGCCGAACCGATTGCAGCTACAACAAAACTCGCTCTCTTATCCCATTTTTCACGCGCCACGGAAATTCCCGATTTATGAGGATGATGGGTATCCACTATTCAGTGCCCAAAAATGAAGGTCTATTTCGTCGATATCTTTGTGAGGCTCAATCTTAATCCTCGAAATACCTGTAAGAATTTGGCCCTTTAAGATAAGGCGCTTTGATCCGTAAGGATCTCTCTTGGCAAAGCCGTATTACGGATATCTCAATAGTGTCTGTATGTCCCCGCCTTGATCCATACGAAAGCCCCCGGTCTTTGTTCAGACCCTACTGATTGAGCTGATATATCAAATATCATAAGTTCTCGAAAAGGCAGGGAAGAGAAAAGGACCATGGGGGGCTATTTCTTGAAGATCGCAATACAAATTCTTGGTCCCCTGGATTGAAGGACGCGCCAGAGGTTCTTGAGAAGTTACTGTGTCTACATAAGGGCCTCTCGCACATCTGTTGTCATGGAAAATCCCATCAGATGCGCCTGATTACGAAAGAAACGGGATAAGCTAGCGCCTACCGCCGTATGGTATTCTGTTTCTCAAGCTCCCACCAGTGTTGCACATAAGGACCGTGTGCCTTGATTTCGGCGCCTATTTCGGTCGAATTCCTGATTAAAATCTCAGATCCACTGTAAGGTGTGCCTCCAGCATCCTTGCGGTAAGACACGCCAAGAAAGGTAATCTGTGAGGCACCAAAAATCCGCCCCATCTTTCTCAGTGCATTACGAACCAACTGGTGGGCTACACGCAGGGCTCTTTTGTCATTAATATCAATAGGCTGTGGTGTGATCTTGAATATATCTTTAAACAGCCTCCGCTCGTCAAGGAAGGCCAGGAGGTTGGCCCCATAACTGTTTTCAATAATATTGCATGTCTCGCTTTCAATAGGTCTGTCAAGAAGGTTTAGTGGGTATTGATCCACAACATAAGCAACCTGATTGTATAAAAACTATTAACACATGGAATGGATCTCCTGTGGGACTGCCCTCGAATGGATTTTAGGGCAACATCGCCGTTTTCTGAAATGAGGCATGACTTTGCGGCCTTCAAAATAAGAGACCTACATGGCCCTCTTGTCTTCCCGGAGTTCTTTTGGGACTCACCCAAATTGTTTCTAAATAATGGAAAATTTTAGGGATGTCAAGCAGGAAGAGCTTCCATGGTCAATTCTAAGTTTTCAAGGTATGCGTTTGGGTAAGCGGCTCTAACCGCTGAAAAAGCCTCTGGATCGCGGATGATTCTACACCTAGGCAAGGAAACAAGTCACTGTTTGATGGCCAAAATAGCCGCCTAACCGACAATGCCCCTTGAGTTCAAAGGCCTTTAAGATTATATTCTACACGTGAGCAGATTTTGACTCCACAATCGGGGGGGATGTCTGGTAATCGGGAAAACGGGCGACCACGTAATCGTAATTGCTTAGACAGGGACTCAGAAACTAAAATAGTCCTATGCTCCTTTGATAATGAGGTTTGTATCTCGATGAAGATCGGACTTTATCAAAATAGACCCGTATTCGGCGACGTGAATAGGAATGTTGAGCAGGCTGTAACGACTCTTTCCCAGGTGAATGCTGATTTGATAGTGCTTCCTGAACTCTATAACACGGGTTATCAGTTCATTTCAAGGCAGGAACTGGAGGGCTTGGCCGAAGAAATTCCCTCAGGAAAGACCTGTCAGGCCTTTATGGCCTTGGCTCGGACGCAAGAGGTGTTTTTTGTTTTCGGTCTGGCAGAAAGGGATGGGGAGCGGCTCTACAATTCGGCCGCCGTTGTGGGCCCGGATGGGTTTATTGGCAAATACCGGAAAACCCATCTTTTTTCCGAAGAACTAAGTTACTTTGACCCGGGCGGCACCGGTTTTCGCGTCTTCGATCTTGGCCTGGCGAAGATAGGCGTCATGATCTGTTTTGACTGGTGGTTTCCTGAATCCGCCAGGGCACTGGCTCTCCTCGGAGCAGAAATCATCTGCCACCCTGCCAACCTTGTGCTTCCGCATTGCCAGGCGGTCATGATGACCCGTTCCCTGGAAAATGGCGTATTTACAATTACCGCCAACCGGGTGGGAACCGAATCAAGGGGAGGCAAACACCCATTGATGTTCACGGGGCAGAGCCAGATTGTAGACAACCAGGGTAAAGTGATGGCAAAGTTAGGGGAAAACGAAACCGGGGTCCTACTCACTGACATTGATCCGGGGCAGGCGAGAAATAAGGCCATTACATCGCAGAATGATCGATTCAGAGATAGACGCCCCCAGTTCTACGCGCCCTTAATGAATTGATCTTGGGATCGGCCGGGTGTTCTGGGCCATCACTACTCTATAACATTGGCTGTAATCCTTGATCCGGGAACTATCGGCATAGCCTTTGGTCAGCCCAATGATTCTGAGGGCCTTTTCCGTCTGGTCTGGCGCCATTTCCAGGATTATCAGGGCTCCGGCACCTGCAAAATCCGGAGCACCCCTGATAATCCTTTCTATATAGTACATTCCCTCCCTCTTGCCGTCCAACGCCAGCCGTGGTTCATAATCGCGGACCTCAGGAGGAAGGTCATCGTACTCCTCAGAGGCAATGTAAGGTGGATTGGACAGGATGATATCGAAGGCGATATCCTGATTCACTAAGGGCTCCCAAAGGCTGCCCTGAATGAATTCAATCCTGTCAATCACTCTGTGCTTTTTCGCATTGAGGCGGGCCAGCTTGAGGGCGGAGGGGGAAATGTCAGTGGCCCAAATTTGAGTCTGTGGGACTTCAGTGGCCAGAGATATGGCAAGGGCCCCGCAGCCCGTTCCGAGATCCAATATCTTAGCAGGGCGGTGCTCCAATCTGGCAAGGGCATTAATCCCTTTGATGGCCAGGTCAAGCAGTAATTCACTTTCGGGTCTTGGTATGAGAACTTGCGGATTAACGATGAAGTCCAGGGACCAGAATTCTTGGACCCCGGTTATGTACTGCACGGGCTCTCGCCGAAGTCGCCGCCTGATAAGCGCTCGATAACCCGAAATCTCTTTTTCGGTCAAAGGCTGATCGTAATTCAGATAAAGGGTTACTCGGTCCACGTTGAGCTGGTAGGCCAAAAGGACTTCGGCATCCAGGCGCGGGCTTTCTATTTGTTTTTTCCTCAGATAATCGGCTGTCACCTTCAAAAGGTCCCTTATGTTCCATGGCTTTTGCTTCATAACTCCCTTTTGAGTGCTTCAGTCTGAAAATAAGTGACCAACGGATCGATCACAACGTCCAGTTGTCCTTGGAGAATATCCTCCAATCTGTAAAGGGTGAGGCCGATCCGGTGGTCAGTTGCTCTCCCCTGGGGAAAATTGTAGGTTCTGATCCTCTCACTTCTATCCCCCGATCCCACCATGTTCTTACGTTCCTCTGAGATCTTTGATTGCTGTTCCCCCTGTTGCATGTCCAGCAGCCTTGTTCTTAGTACCTTCATGGCCTTGGCCTTATTTTTGTGCTGAGATTTCTCATCCTGACAGGTGACAACCAGGCCCGAGGGAAGGTGCGTAATACGCACAGCTGAATCGGTGGTGTTCACATGCTGGCCGCCGCACCCAGTGGATCGGTAGACATCGATACGAAGTTCATCGAGATTGATTTTCACATCTATCTCCTCCGCTTCCGGAAGAACGGCCACTGTTACGGCCGAAGTATGTATTCGCCCCTGAGTTTCTGTCTCCGGTACCCGCTGGACACGATGGACCCCGCTTTCATACTTGAGCCTACTATAAACCATGTGGCCAGTTACAAGGATAATTATCTCTTTGAAGCCGCCTATGCCGATGGAATTCTGACTGAGGATTTCCGTCTTCCAGCCCTTCAGTTCGGCATAACGGGTGTACATCCTGAAAAGATCGGCTGCAAAAAGAGCGGCTTCGTCTCCACCTGTGCCGGCCCTTATTTCCAATAAAATATTTTTT
>JAXHTA010000090.1:0-10647 GCA_034190285.1 Thermodesulfobacteriota bacterium
TGTTGTGCCAGCACCAGGGTTGGAACCATTATAGCCACCTGCCAATGATTTAAAACGGTTGCATAGGATGCCACGGCCGCCACAACCGTTTTGCCGCATCCCACATCTCCTTGGAGAAGGCGATTCATAGGCTTGTCACCGGCAAGGTCCGACAGAATCTCATGAATCGCCCTGTTCTGGTCGCTGGTCAGAGAAAATGGGAAGTGTTTTTCTACGCTCCGGGGCAAATCTTCGGGGATGGAGAAGACAAGCCCAGCCCTTTCCTCCCGAGATTTTTTTCTCAAAGCAATGTTAAGCATGACCCCAAAAAACCTATCAAAAGTAAGACGCTGGTGGTACTTGGTCTTGAACTGGTTAAGCAGATCAATGGATGATCCTTCGACCGGAAAATGAACACGCCTGATGGCTTCTCCAAGCATTGGCAAACCGAGTCGGCTGGTTATCTCCGGCGGAATCCCATCTACCAGGGCCTCTTGACACTGGTCCAGGGCCTGACTGATTGCGGATCTCAAGACTCGGCCGGAAAGCCCTTTGACACCACGGTAGACCGGGCAGAAACCAAGTGTTTCATTCTCCTTCTCCTTATTAACTGTGGTGATATCAGGGTGAATCATCTGCCTCTTACCCCGGTTCATCTGGATACTGCCATAGGCCATAAGTTCCAAGCCAGGAAGTGCAAAGCGGCTCAGATGTGCCTTCTTGTAGTGAAACCACAGCAGCTCCAACTCAGCCGTTTCATCGCTAATAATGATCCTGAACAGCCGCCTGCCGCCGCGCAGAGATCGTTCCCCCCCTGCGGATACAACGTTCCCCCTCACCAGAACGGCCGTCCCGCCGACGACTTCGTTGATGTATAGGAGCCTGCTTCTATCTTCATAACGAATAGGGATAAAGAATATGATATCGAGGAGGGTATGAAGGCCCTTCTGCTCCAGAAGCTCGGCCCTTTTGGCCCCAATCCCTTTCAAAGACGTGACAGGGCGGTTCAGTTCAGGGATCTTCGTGAGGTGATTGGCCGATGGAATAATCATCTAAATCCATTATCAAATCAAGTTCCGACTTACAAGAGAAAAGATTTGACAAGAAAACAGGTTGATTATAAAAATATAAAGGGTATTTGGGCCTTCACGCTTTCTATCCTCACCGTTTAAGCAAGAGGTGGGGCGGGGATGACCCGGGGAAGATATAACGCATCATTATCCTGGAATTTTCAAGCTATCCCTTAATTAAAGGAGTAATAAGGGGGAAAACGGATTAGAAAAAGATGGGAAAAAAGGGCAAAGACAAAAGCAAGTATGCTGAGGCTGGTGTTGATATCGAAGCAGGCAACAGACTCGTCGAACTCTTAAAGCCAATCGTGAGTAAGACCTTCAAGTCGGGCGTCATTACCGATATAGGAGGTTTCGCCGGTCTTTACTCGTTAAACGTTCAGAACACCCCGAGTCCAGTGCTTGTAAGTTCTACCGACGGGGTTGGAACAAAATTAAAGATTGCGTTCATGCTTGACAAACACGATACCATAGGCATCGATCTTGTTGCCATGTGCGTGAACGACATCATGGTTCAGGGCGCCACCCCGCTTTTCTTGCTTGATTATATCTCTATGGGAAGACTGGACGTGAATAAGGCCAGGGAAATCGTCAAGGGCATTGCTGCTGGGTGCCTTGAGTCCAAGTGCTCTCTGGTAGGGGGTGAAACCGCCGAAATGCCGGGCTTTTACGCTGAAGGCGAATACGACCTTGCCGGTTTCGTGGTTGGGCTGGCCGATAACGAAGACCTCCTGGATGGCTCCGAGATAGCCGTCGGCCACCAGCTTATCGGCATTGGGTCGAGCGGGCTCCACAGCAACGGGTATTCCCTCGTACGCAAGATCTTTTTTGAAGGTCTTAAAATGTCTGTGGAGGATTACGTGGAGGATTTCGGTAGGAGCCTCGGTGAAGAGCTTTTGGAGCCCACACGAATATACGCCCGGGCCATTACTAATCTGAGGAGGGACTTTAAGATCTATGGCATCTCCCACATCACCGGAGGCGGGCTTATTGAAAACCCGCCCCGTATTCTACCCAAACGGTGCAAGGCCGTAATCAATAGGTCAAGCTGGGTCCCGCACCCAATTTTCGCTTATCTCAGAAAAGCAGCTCAAATTTCGGATCAGGAGATGTTGAGGACATTTAATAACGGCCTAGGCCTGGTCATCGTTGTGAGCGAGGAACAAATCCCAGAGGTTCTTTTGAGGCTGAAGGCCATGGGTGAAGCGGCGTACCACATAGGTAGGGTGGAGTCAAGAGATGACAAGGAGGAAGCCGTCCAATTTGAAGGTGCCGAAACACGTTGTTGAGAGAGGACCGATCATGGTTAGTGCCTGTCTCCTTGGAATCCACTGCAGATATGATGGGCGGCATTCGCTCTGCTCCGAGCTTGCTGATATTGCGAGTTCGGCAGGTTTAATACCTTTCTGCCCGGAACAATTGGGAGGTCTCCCGACCCCAAGGCCCGCTGCCAGCATAAAGGGTGGTGACGGCCGGGACATCCTCTCAGGCAGCGCACAAGTCATTAATGCTGAGGGTGACGATGTGACCGCCGCTTTCGAGAAGGGGGCCAAAGAGGCACTGAACTTGGCCCGGTTAACAGGCTCCTCCATTGCGATCATGAAAGATAAGAGCCCTTCCTGCGGCCTGCATACCCCTTATTGCGACAAACCGGGAGGTATGGGCATCGGGGCCACTGCCGCACTCTTTGAGTTGAGCCGAATCAAAGTATTTGATTTGAAAGCAAACGATGCCTTTCCTTCAGAAGAATTCCTGGAATTAATCGAAAAGTCGTTTTAGTATCCGTTTGAGGACCCTTTCTGCGCCTTCAGAGGGGAGGGAGTCCTGATGCAGATACAGGAAAGGCAACCGCCGGAGGTAAATGGTGGAGGCGCATCCTGATTCTGATTCAACCCATTGGAGTAAAAAATGTTCGGCCTTGGCCCTACCGAATTGATCATTATCGCAATCATTATCCTTATTCTATTCGGGGCCAAGAGGCTTCCGGAAATCGGAAAGGGCTTGGGAGGAGCTATCAGGGAATTAAGAAGCATTAAGAAAGAGCTTGGGACCGATGAAACGAGCGGGGAAGACCCGGACAGTGGAAACGCAGTCAAAAAGAACGGTGGTCAGTCAGCCCTGGAGGCCAAAGTAGTGAACAAGGTCTTCGAACAGATACCGGGAGCAAAGAAGGCACTAGAAGTCAAGGAAAAAGCCGAAAACTTCACGAAGAAAATAAGGACGAATTCTGAATGATGATCTTACCTGCCGGTTCTGAAACGAACTCGCCGATCAATGATGCCTGTTCCGCCCCTTTTTCTCTCAACCTCTTGACCAGGTCTGATGTCTGTTCCTGATTCACAGCAATCAAGAGCCCGCCAGAGGTCTGGGGATCGAACATAATACTCATCAGAACCGGATCAATCGCGTCAGGGTTAACAAGATGACTATCCCTAAAGGTTCGATTTCTATAGGCTCCTCCGGGTACAATCCCCATCTTCGCAAACTCAGACACTCCAGGTATCAAGGGTACCTTGTCAACAAGAATCTTGACCCCCACAGGCTCCTTTTCGATCATCTCGCATGCGTGGCCGAAAAGTCCGAAACCTGTTACATCGGTACAGGCGCTTACATCAAAACTCTTCATCTCTTCTGCGACCGGTCGATTCAAAGCGGACATGACTTCTGTCACGTGATCAATGATCTTCCTGCCCGCCAGGTTGCCTTTTACGGCAGTATTGATTATCCCAGTGCCGATGGGTTTGGTGAGTATCAGTCCATCCCCTGCCCTGGCTCCTTTGTTGGTCAGAATCTTCGCCGGGTGAATGGTGCCTGTAACAGAAAGCCCGTACTTGACCTCCTGGTCACTTACGCTGTGTCCCCCAACCAAAATGGCCCCGGCCTCATTGATTTTGTCAAGGCCGCCTCCCAATATCTCGCGGAGCACTGAGATATCCATGTCCTTTGAGGGGAAACAAATTATGTTCATGGCGGTCAGGGGAACCCCTCCCATAGCGTAAATATCGCTAAGGGCATTGGCGGCCGCGATCTGTCCAAAGGCATAAGGATCATCAACAACGGGGGTAAAGAAATCAAGGGTCTGTATGATGGCCAGGTCATCCGTTAGTCTAAACACACCTGCATCATCAAGACTCCCCAAACCCACCAGGAGATCGGGATGGCTCGGAACGTTCAGCCCGCATAGGGCTTTCTCCAGGTCTCCCGGACCCAGTTTAGAAGCTCAGCCCGCCCCTGCAACGGTCTCAGTCAGGCGTTTGAATTCTTTGTCTTTTGAGGGCGTTCCCATTTTCCGTCTCTACTCGCAGACAAACTCTTCATCCAATCTATTCAGCAGCTTTGGCAACCACCATCTCGGTGGTTTTCTCAAGTCTCAGCATCAGGGACCTGATTAATCCCTTAAGCTGGGGCGAAACACTATCGTAATCACTCAGCAGCTGGTCCGTGTTCAGAACTCCGACCCGGACAGGTCCATCAGCAATAACGGACGTTGTTCTCGTTCCCTCGCCGGCCTGCAATAAAATCATTTCCCCGAAGATGTCTCCTTTCTTAAGGGTATATAATGTCACCATGCCCTTTTGGGAACCCTTTTTCACTTTGACCTGCCCCTCCAAAACAACATAGACCCAATTGCCCTTGCTTCCTTCTTTCACTATAACCGCCTTGTCAGGATGAGTTTCTTCACTGGCGACGTAGCTATAGATCAGTTTAATTATATTCATAGTTCAAGGGCTTCAGGCCGTCAGGAAAAACCCGAGCGTTTTGCCCGAGTCTCCGTGAAAATCAACGAACTCCATGCCTAAGATACGCTTTTGAAGAGTACGGTCCTCTTTGATGTTAACGATTCTCGCAGATACATTGATTTCCTTGTTATTTGGCAAGACTATGCCCATGAGAAACTCGTCTCCAATCCGATGATCAACACCAAGCGGATTCTTGGCTCTCACATCCAACCTGATCCCCCCCATGCTGATATCTCTGATCCACCCTGTCAGTCGGACAGAGGGAGATGAATCAACAGGTCGATAAGTACAATCACAGTTCACTTCCTTTCTGTAATGCGCCCTGTCTGCTGAGCCAGGTTTGTCCGGTAGCGCCTTTTCGTTGTCTCTTGGTCTTTTTGCGGTCATCCGTGCGACGAGCTGGTTTGTTCGGTTCAGGCGGGTCAAGGCCTGATTGACGATATACTTGATCACGGGAGGCATCTTCTCGTATTCCTCAAGGAGACTGGATGGATGCCAGATCTCCAGTTCCGAATCCTCAAGCGCCCTTGCAGAGGCCGCGCGAGGACTTGAGCCCCTGGCAAGAAATGCCATTTCACCGATGATCTCACCGCTATTCAACGTGGCCAGAGGAATCTCCATGACCCCCGATTCGCGGAAAACCGTGACCTTCCCACTGACAATCTTGTAGATGGAAAGCCCGTAATCGCCTTGTTTGACAATCAAATCGCCCTTTTGATACCTAAGACGCCTATGCCGCGGGGCATTACCTTGTTTTCCCATCCTCGCACTCTCTTATTATCGCTGCTAACTCTTTCACCTCTACTTGATATATTAACAGCTTTTCCTAAATAATCCATCAAAATGTTGAATAGCGTTTACCCAGAAACGTCCTTTTCCTACGGCAGGCAAACTGGCCACAGTACAGCCACTCTGGGCCGCATTTTCGGTTCCACAATCCCGGCGTAAACATTCGGACTGGGTTGGGCTGTCTGTTACACATTTCTGTTTCAGGCACTATATGTCTGCAAAATTATGCGAGATGTGATACGGTGAATGAAAGCCTCGCCTCAAAAAGATCATGTTTCTGACATCTGCATAAATGTAAAATCAACTTCTCAAACGTATAAGGGAACGCTTGGACAGTGAAACTCTCTCAATATGTTGAAGCAATAAGGATCCGTCCGGAATTTCGTGACGCATTCCTGTATCACCGATATCTACCCCCTCTTCAGCCGGTCTACGGTCCTCGGTTGAGTTTTCACAATGATATCCTCAAGACGATGAGGCATCTTGATCTTGACCGGCTCTATAGCCATCAGGTGGAGGCCATTGAGCACCTGAGGCGAGGAGCCCATGTCCTGGTTTCGACACCGGCAGCCAGCGGAAAGAGTTTGATCTTCAATTTGGCGGTTCTTGACGAGGCATTGCGAAACAGAGATGCAAGGGCAATGTATATCTTTCCACTAAAGGCCCTTGAACAGGACCAGCTAAAGAATCTTGCCGTGTGGTTAACCGGGATTAAAGGGGCGCAAATCTCGGCCGAGATTTACGATGGCGACACAACCCCCTACAGGCGCAAGAAGATACGAGCAGAAATGCCCCAAATACTTTTCACCAATCCCGACATGCTCCATCGAGGTATCCTGGCTCATCATCATAATTGGGAAAAACTTCTTAAGAATCTCTCGTTTGTAGTACTGGATGAAGTTCATACATATCGAGGTATCTTCGGGTCCCACGTCAATCAGGTCATCCGGAGGTTAAAGAGGCTATGCAGGCACTGGGGCGCTCGCCCACAATTCATTTTGCTGTCGGCCACGGTAAGCAACCCGGAAGATCTTGGCAAAAGCCTGATTGAAGAGGAGATCGAAGTAGTACAATCAGTAGGAGCCCCCAGGGCAGGCCAGCATTTCCTTTTCCTGAATCCGGAGGCCAGTCCAAATTTCTCTGCTGCCAAGCTCTTCGTGGACTGCATAAGCAAAGGGTTTAGAACCATTGCCTTCACCCAATCAAGAAAGGTTACCGAACTCATCCATGTCTGGGTGTCTCAGCTATCGCCTGAACTCAGGAAAAAGGTGAGTTCCTACCGGGCAGGTTTCATGCCGGAAGAAAGGAGACAGATTGAAAGGGGATTGGCCGGAGGAGACCTGCTCGGGGTCATATCGACCAGTGCCCTGGAAATGGGGATTGACATCGGCTATCTCGATGTCTGCCTGCTTGTGGGTTATCCCGGCACCATCATCAACACGTGGCAGAGAGGAGGGCGCGTCGGGCGCTCGGGGAGAGAATCAATGGTGATTCTCATAGCGAAGCCTGACGCCCTGGATCAGTACTTCATGAGATACCCGGACGATCTCTTTGAAAGGTCCTTTGAGGCCGCCGTCCTGGATCCCAACAACCCTTATGTGATAGAGGACCATTTGCCGTGCGCCGCAGCAGAAATGCCGATAACCACAGGCGATGAACGCCTCTGGCCGGAAAACCTGCGGGGCCATCTCGAAAAGCTGGAGATGGAGGGGTCCTTGAATAGATCGGCAGAAGACGAGCCGGCCTGGTTTGCAGCGAAGCGGAGGCCTCATCTTCATGTCAATATTCGCTCTGCGGGTGAGACTTACACAATTTTTGAGAAAGAGACCGGGCAGGCCGTTGGGACAATTGACGGAATCAGGGCGTTTAAGGAATGCCACCCCGGTGCTGTTTATCTTCACCGGGCAAGGGATTACGTTGTTGACCGTTTGATACTGGACAAGAAGGACATTGTGGTCCACAGGTCTCGACACAAGTATTTCACGCGAACCCGGAGTGAAAAAGAGACAGAGATCATTCGTGTCCTTCGGAGCAGGCCTGAGGGACAGTTTCTGGTCCGCCATGGCGAACTTAAGGTGACTGAAGTGGTCACGGGTTATGAAAAGAGGGCCTTGCCCGGTCAGGAGCTGATGGGTGTGTTTCCACTGGATCTGCCTCCTCTGATCTTTGAAACCACTGGGTTCTGGGTGGAGATAGAACCGTCCTTGAAGGGTTTTGTTGAGAAGAAAGGCCTTCATTTCATGGGCGGCATCCATGCCATCGAACACGCGGCCATAGGCATTTTCCCCCTTTTTGCGCTTTGTGACAGGAACGACATTGGAGGCATATGTTATCCCTTTCACCAACAGGTAGGAAAGAGCGCTATTTTCATATATGACGCATATCCAGGCGGAGTTGGCCTCGCACAACGCGGTTTTGAGGTCGTTCTGGATCTGCTTGAAAAGACTATGAATATAGTTAAAACATGTGAATGTGAGGAAGGATGTCCCTCATGTATACATTCTCCCAAGTGCGGGTCAGGCAATAAACCCCTGGACAAACAGGCGGCCCTTTTGATCCTTGGAGGTCTTCTAGGGCATATCCCCCTGGCCCGGATTTCAAAGGAAGAAGGAGAAGTCGAGGACATCTCCTTTCCCACCAAAAAGGAACCAAGAATCCTTTATCTGGATCTGGAGACACAGAAGACTGCAAGGGATGTGGGTGGCTGGCAAAATGCCCATCTGATGAGAGTCTCTGTGGCAGGCCTTTTTGACAGTATTGAAAGATGTTTTCACTCCTTTGATGAGGGCCGGATCGATGCCCTTTTCCACCATCTGGAGAAGGGTGACTTAATCATTGGATTCAATATCAAAGGCTTTGATTACAGGGTGCTGAGTGCGTATACCAGCCTTGACTTGAAGGCCTTGCCCACCTTTGATATCCTTGAAGACATACACAAACGCCTTGGTTTCAGGCTGGGCCTGGACCACCTGGCAGCAGAGACACTGAAACACGGAAAAACCGCAGAGGGTCTCCAGGCCGTGGAATGGTTTCACCGGGGAGAAATTGAAAAACTGACCGAATACTGCTTGAAGGATGTCGAGATCACAAGAGACCTGTTCCAGTACGGGCTGAAGGAAGGGCACCTCGTCTACCGGGAGAAAACCTCCGGCACACGGGTGAGACTCCCGGTTGAATGGGAACTTGAGGACATGTTTAGATGAGTTTGTAGGGTTGAAGTTGAGATTGTACGATGTCATCAAACAGTGGGAAAATGAACCTACTTGGCAAACTTGTTGATATCATTTACCCCCCGCAATGCCCTATCTGCAGGGAATTCCTACAGGAAAATGACCTAAACAGGGGAGACAGGGGGATATCCTTTTGCCGGGCCTGTTATGGCGATTTCCGCAGAATCGCCTCTCCCCTCTGCCCCATATGTGGCTCACCCTTTGCCTCTGAGGTGAAAGAGGACCATCTTTGCGAGGATTGCCTGAGAAAAAGGCCTCCATATGAAATCGCCCGCGCCCCTTATATCTATAATGGAGCCGTTCTAACTGCCATTCACCGGTTCAAATACGGGTCCAAGAGTCTTCTGGCCGATCCTTTAGGGCTCCTCTTGACCCAATATGCTGAAAACTGGGTTAGAAAACAGGATAGCGTTTTGATTATGCCGGTTCCCCTTCACCCCAGAAGGTTGCGAGAGAGGGGATTCAACCAAAGCCTGCTTCTGGCAAGGCCGGTAGCCAAAAAATTGCATGCCGAACTGGACTTCTTGTCTCTTAGAAGGGTAAGATATACATCGCCTCAAACAGGACTCCGGAAGGAAGAAAGACGAAAAAATGTCCGTGGCGCCTTTGGTGTGGAGACGCCCGAGGCAGTCGAGGGAAGAACTGTTTTGCTGATTGATGACGTGGCAACCACCGGAAATACGTTGAGCGAATGCGCTAGCGTCCTGAAGAGATCCGGATGCGACAAGGTTATTTGCCTTGTCCTGGCAAGGACCGGAAGTTTCTGACAGGCAAGCCGGCAACCAACCGAACAACATAGCTGGGACCGAATGGATATTGAGTCATACCGCCTGAAGATAAAGACACTTGAGCAGACAAAAGAGGAGTGCAGGAAAATCCGGGCCTTGGGTCAGAAAACCGTGTTTACCAACGGCTGTTTCGACATACTGCATCCCGGTCATATCCGGTATCTCTTTGCCGCCAGGGCATTGGGTAATTACCTTACTGTTGCGGTCAACAGCGACCGCTCCGTCAGGGCCATAAAGGGGCCGAAAAGGCCCATACTCAAAGAGCAGGCGCGTATGGAAGTGCTTGCTGCCCTCAGTTGTGTTGACAGCGTCTTTGTCTTTGACGAGGAGGATCCCCTTAGGGTAATCCGGTATCTTCTGCCAGATACCCTGGTCAAAGGGGGAGACTGGGCAGAGGAAGAGATTATCGGGGCGGATGTGGTTAAGAAGGCCGGCGGCGAGGTCAAGCGGATCCCATTCGTGGAAGGATTCTCAACAACAGACGTTATAGAAAATGTACTTGCACTTCACTCCTCAGGGCACAGACCCAGGCCAGTTTTCTGATCCTGGCACAATGTTTAAATAATTGACTTAAATATCTTCCATGCGAGACAAACCAGGAATTGCCCCCGATACCCATAAACGGCGAGTTCTAAATCGTGAATGGTTAAAATACAGAGACTGAACTAAGGAGGTGGGATTGTGAACAAGATCAAAATTGCTGTCGTCGGCATCGGGAACTGTGCCAGTTCGCTTATTCAGGGTATTGAATATTACCACCGCCGCAAAAAAGATGAGGCAGCAGTCGGCTTGATGCACTATGACCTTGGGGGATACAAGCCACAGGATATTAGTGTGGTGGCGGCCTTTGATATCGACGAACGGAAGGTGGGCATGGATCTGGCTGAAGCCATCTTCGCACTTCCCAACTGCACGACAGTCTTTCACAAGAATATTCCACTCAAAGGAATCAAGGTACGCATGGGATGGTTATCAACACTGGTTCCTCAGCCGAGCTCTCACCGGGGCCAACATCACCGTAGTCTATGTTATCTGGATCAAGCGCTATGCC
>JAXHTA010000091.1:0-10576 GCA_034190285.1 Thermodesulfobacteriota bacterium
GTTTCAGAATGTTCTCGCACAGCACAATACCCATATCAACCATGGTACCGATGGCAATGGCAATCCCGGAAAGGGCCACGATATTTGCATCCACTTTGAAAAGCTTCATGGCAATAAAGCACATGAGCACGGCCAGAGGCAGAAGACCCGCCACAAGCATCGAGCTTCTCAAGTGCATCAACATGAACAATATAACGATAATCGTTACCATGATTTCCTCGGTCAGGGCCGTGTTGAGGGTGCCGAGGGTTTCATTGATCAGGCCGGTACGGTCATAAAAGGGTACGACCGTCACCTGACTGGTGGTCCCGTCCGGGAGAGTTTTTTTCGGGAGCCCCGGTGCGATTTCTGCGATCTTTTTTTTGATGTTTTTTATCGCGGCAAGGGGATTGCCGCCGTAACGCACCACCACGACGCCACCGACAACTTCGGCCCCCTCTTTATCCAGGGCCCCGCGCCGCAACGCCGGGCCGAGTGTGACGTGGGCCACATTCTTCACATAGACCGGAACATTATCATTCACCTTGATAACCGCGTTTTCAATGTCTGCAAGGGTTTTGACAAACCCGATGCCCCTGATGATATACTCGACCCTGTTTATCTCTATGGTCCTGGCACCCACATCCTTGTTCGACATCCTGACCGCCCGGAAAACCTCATCCAGCTTGACATTCCAAGCGCGCATGGCATCAGGGTCTACATCGATCTGGTACTCTTTGACAAACCCGCCTACCGAGGCCACCTCACTGACCCCATCGGCGGCCATCAGGGCGTAACGGACCGTCCAGTCCTGAATAGAGCGAAGTTCATGCAAATCCCAACCACCTGTCGGATTTCCTGCGGGATCACGACCTTCCAGGGTGTACCAGAAAATCTGCCCCAGGGCCGTGGCGTCCGGCCCAAGCATGGGTTGTACGCCCTGGGGCAGGGCGCCCTGGGCAAGGCTTCTCAATTTTTCAAGTACGCGCGTTCGCGACCAGTAAAACTCCGCATCCTCTTTGAAAATGATATAAATGGTAGAAAAACCGAACATGGAATAACTGCGGATGGTTTTCACCTTCGGAATCCCGAGCAGTGAAACGGTCAGGGGATAAGTAATCTGATCTTCAATGTCCTGTGGAGAGCGCCCCGTCCACTGGGTAAAGACGATCTGCTGGTTTTCACCGATATCGGGGATGGCGTCAACGGGGACAGGGTGTCTGGGTAGAAATGCGATGTCCCAGTCAAAGGGGGCCGTCATTATTCCCCAAAGACAGAAAAGCAAGGTCATCAGAAAAACGATGATCTTCCTTTCCAGGAAGAAGCGAATTATTCCATCTAGCAATGAAGGTGGGTCTAATTTAGATGAAGTGCGTTCATCTGCCATGATTCTTGCCAGTATTTTGCTGTGATTAGTTTTCAGGTGAGACCAGCGTGGCGGTCTGCTCTCCACAAGTGAGCATCATTCGACCGAAATAAGGATTTCGCACACCACCTTTGTTCTGAAGCCAAGAGGCACCCTTGTCTCCGAATGCCATAGGGCAACGGAATTGAAGTACTTCCTGCCCACCGCCGGTGCCGAACTGTTTCACTACTGATATTAGTGACTCTGAAAGAAGATGGAAAGCTTGCCTCTGTTTGTCGATATCCGACGTAGCTGAAAGCGCTCTTGCCTGTTTCATCAACTCGTTGAATCTCTTTATCCAGACCATATGCGCATGCCCTTTTAATAGCCCCATATCAACAGCATCAAGTATCTTTTGAATATCTTCGCCGTATTTCTGGGCAGCCTTTGACTGATCCCCGCTCAGCGCCTCCTGTATTTTAAAGTACCCTGCGAGCACCCCATCAATCTGTCTGCCAAAGGCCTCAGGCACTTCCGGCTTTCTCTCTTTGCTTATCTTTATCTTCTTTGTTTCATGATCCTTGTGATCCTCGGATCTGGTCATGCTTTCTTTCTCAGGCATGGACATACTGCCGTTATGGACATGTCCGGCAGGTACAACACCTCCCTCAGGATTCATCATGCTGGGCTTTGCCAGAATCTGAAGTGCGCTGTCGATCTTGAAGTTACCGTAAACGACTACCCTCTCCCCTTGCTTGAGTCCATGCTCAACAATATAGTAGTCTTTTGCTCTAGGACCGAGGGTGATTTCTCGTCCTTCAAACACGCCATTTTTTCCCGGATGAGCAACGTATACTACCGCCCGTTCTCCCGTGATCAGAGGTGCGGAGGCCGGAATAACCAGAGGGGGAGGATCTTTTTCAAGGCCGGCCACCGAGATGTAGCCCAGGCTTTCCGAGCGGGCAAGCGGCATCCCGCAGATATCACACGACCCGGCGGTCTCTTTGATCACACCAGGGTGCATGGGGCATATCCATTTTCCGGCCAGTGCGGCATCCATTACCTTTCCGTATCCCGCAACACGGGCGTGGACGATTGTACGGACAAACATCTCAGGTTTCAGTCGACCGTCGGCATTGGGCACATTGACACGCACCTTCACGGTTCGGGTCTTGGCATCAAGCACCGGGTCAATGAATGCTATAGTGCCTTTGAATATCTGGCCTGGATAGGCCTCGGTCTCGATATGAACCTCCTGGCCGTAACGGAGCCACATGAGGTCCGATTCATAGGCATCCAGTTTTATCCACAAGCGCGACAGGTCGGCAATGGTATAAAGGCGGGTGCCGGTCTTTACATACTCACCGGGCTCAACACCCTTATGAATAACGATGCCGCCTGTAGGTGCATAGATGGTAAGATGGTCGGAGGTCTTGTTACTCCTCTCAATCCTGGATATCTGTTTCTGGGTAAGTCCCCACAGGCGGAGCTTTTCTCGCGAGGCCTCAATTGTATTGAGTGCCGTTTCTCGCATGGTTTTTATGCCACTCTTTTCAAGTCTGTTTAAGGCGCGAATCGCTTGCAGCAGTTCCTCCTGGGCCATAAGGAGCTCAGGACTGTAAAGCCAGACCAGGTGGTCCCCCTTTTTGACCGGTATGCCCGTATAATCGACATACAGTCGATCGAGCCGGCCCGGGACCCGGGCAGTTATATAGGCCAAGCGTGTTTCATCGTAGACCACCTTCCCAACCATACGAATTTCCACTGACACGTACCTTCGTTCAACAGGCGCCGTCCGGATTTCAGCCAGCTTCATTGCCCCAGGTGAAAGCTTCAACTCACGTTCGCCCATCTCTTGTTCATCGCCTTTGATGGCAGATATAAGATCCATACCGCAGATAGGGCATTGACCGGCATCGGTTGTGCGGATTTGCGGGTGCATGGAGCAGGTCCATATCTGAGTCTTGGGCTCTGTCTCAGCATACTTGTTGTGATCGAAGTCACCCATGGGCCCAGATCCGCTGCCCCTTATGATGAACCCCATGGAAAAGGCCATGCCCATTAGGATGCAAACATAGGCGAGTCGTTTCATTTTCTTTCTCCTCGGCCTGCCTGCGCAGGGGCTTCCAGATCAAAATCCCCGCCAATGAACATTTCAATCTCAGCCATCCGCTGGGCACGGTCTGCGAGTGCCCTTTTGTGGTCAAGCTGAAAATCAAGGAGGATACGCTGTGAATCGATCAGGTCTAGAAAACCCGCCTTTCCGGCAGTGAAAGCCAGTTCCGTGATCTGCATGCCCTGCTCCGCCCTCGGGAGAAGAGTATCCCGGTACAGGGCGATTTTACGATCCGCATCACGGAGCCCGAATAAGGCTATCTCCAAATCTGCGACGAGCAAGTTTTCCTTTTCCTTTCTCTCGCGCAGTATTGCACGGCGACGCGTTTCGGCTTCAGCCCTTACAGCGTCATTTTTCTTGCGCCAGATAGGAAGGTTGACGGAGAGGGTGGCAATGACGGGGTCCTTACCGTCATCTTTGGGACTTGCATCGGAACGGGAGGAGGTGTCTATATAATCAACTCCCAGGGTCATGTCAGGGAAATAATTCTTCTCTGAGAGTCTTACGGCCAAATCCTCTTTGGCTGCCAGGTGGTCGAATGCCTTCAACCTCGGGCTCTTTTCACTCAGCAGACAGAACATATCTGCATCGACAAGATCCCGACTTGACTCAGGCAATGCCTTTGGTATGGGCAAGGGCAAATGTGAGGCTCGATTAAGGGCAGTGTTCAGTTTTGCAACAACAGGTCTTACCAGGTCTTTTAGGGAGCGCAAACGATCCTCCAGTCTCCCTAACTCTATCTGAGTCCTGATGAGAGCACTTTGGAGCCCTGCCCCACTCTTGTATTTCATCCTTGCGACACTCTCCAAATAAGTGAGCAGAGTTACATTGTCATTGGCGATGCCAATTGCCTCCGTCAGGTAGCAGTACTCGTAATATATCTTTTTGACGCGGAAGATGAGTTCCAGTCTTGCGGTTTCATACCGCTGACGTTCCGCATTGGCGGCTTGTAGGGCGATTCGGCCGCGCAAGTCCAATTTGCCGAACCAGGGAAACGTTTGTGACAGACCGAACTTGTGCTCCTGTGCCCCAACACGCGTTTCCACTTCTTCAATGAACTTGGCATAGGTGAAACGGGGATCAGGCAGGGTGCGGGCAGGCGTTACTTGTTCCAGTGCCCCCTGCCAGCGGTCAAAGGCGGCGCGCAGGCCCGGGTTGTTGAGCATGGCATATAGGACGTAATCGTCGAGGGTCGCTCCCTCTTCAAGATCGGGCAGAGACACATCGCCTGTGTCCGTGCTGGACCATTTGAGAGTCTCTTCTTTCCAGTCCTGAGGGGCGTGGTTTCTCTGAACACCCCCGCAGCCCATTACCAGGGCAAGCCCGATGGCAATCAAGAAAACACTCACATTAATCAATATCGGGGTGACGTCCCAATTTGTGCTCAATGCCCTCCGAACCTTGTAAGCCTTTGTATCCTTTCTAATATCCGATTCTTTTATCATGGGACATACCCGGCGATTGTATCAGATGTAACGAAAAGGAATAGCAGCTCTCGGGCGGCTCCTAAGGTGCAAGAGCCAGCATAGCATCAAGGGCCATTCGCGCATCGGCCTTTGTGTCGTCTGGGACGGTGACTACATTGACTTGCCCAATGTTCTGGAGGGTCTGCAAGAGGTTTTCCAGGTTGATCTCAAACATGTTCGGGCACAACGAATAATGCAGTTCCAGGACGGCTTTGTCAAGATATTCCATAGACAACCTGTGTGTCAGATTGACCTCGGTCCCCACGATGATGGTCGTGTTGGGTGGGGCGTCCGCCACGTATTTCACGATAAAACCGGTAGAGCCGACAGCGTCGGCCGCCGCCACCACCTCCCGGGTGCACTCGGGATGGACCACGATCCTGGCCCCGGGATACTTCTTTCTCATCTCTAGGACATGTTCAACCCTAAACCGGGTATGGACCAGGCAGTACCCGTCCCACAGGATCACTCTGGCCCTCTTGATACTCTCGGTTGTATTGCCGCCTAATGGTTCTTCCGGGTCCCATACAATCATTTCCTCTTCCGAAATCCCCAACTGATTTGCGCTGTTGCGCCCCAAGTGTTGATCTGGAAAAAAGAAAATCTTTTCACGGGAACTAAATCCCCAGCGAAAGGCCGCAAGCGCATTGGATGAAGTGCACACCGCTCCCCCGTTGCGCCCGCAAAATGCCTTTAGGCCGGCATCCGAGTTCATATATACAATAGGCATGACTGACCTTTTGCCGGTTATAGAGGTCAGCTCTTCCCAGGCTCTTTCCACAACGTATATATCCGCCATATCCGCCATCCAGCACCCGGCTTCTATAGCAGGAATCTGGACGGTCTGATGGGGCTGAGAAAGGATTTCAGCGCTTTCAGCCATGAAATGCACGCCACAAAAGACAATATAGCGCGCAGCTTTGTCCGCAGCGGCCTTCTGAGACAGTCCGAAGGAATCTCCCTTGAAGTCGCCAATATCTACTATTTCTTTTCGCTGATAATGGTGCGTCAGGATAAGAAGTTCTTCCCTCAACTCGTTTTTCAGGGCCAGGATCTGTTCTACCAACTCTTCTTTATCAGGAATATTTGCCATGTTACTAACTCTCATGCAATGATTCAAAAATCATGGTGCTTGTATTCGCGTTAAGTCGCACTCAGGCAGGTACAGGTCTATTTATCTTTGTGGAAAGCCGCTCATATAGAGAACTGGGGGAATCCATAGCAAGTAAATAGGACTGAACACGCAGGAGGTGCAAAGGCTTGGACAATGCTCAGCGTCGTAATTGTGACATATAGATGGGCACTAAATAGTGTCTGACCGAAAACTAGGATTTTTCGTTCAGATCAAGGAAGACGAAGATTTTAACCGCAGGAATACATTGAGAATTTCGAGGATTAAAATTTGAGTCTGACGTAGATATGGGCGAAAAGAAAGTTTTCGTTCGGGCACTAACTAAGGCGTTCTTCCCCGCAAAATACAGTCAATCCTGGCTTCCTTTTGCCTGCGCAAGCCAGCGTCATGTTTAAATTGCTCCCCAGTTCGACCGCTAGGGCAGTGGGATTTGACATGCCGATCAGGATTGGCAGATGGGCCCTTGCGGCCTTCTGAACCAATTCATAGCTGATCCGAGAAGAGAGGACTGCCAAACGGGCCTTTGCCAGTTGTGAGCGCATGAAGACCTTTCCGATTGCCTTATCCAAGGCATTGTGACGTCCGACGTCCTCTGCCATGGATAGGGGTTCAAGCTCCGAATCAAAGAGCATAACGGCATGGGAGGCATGGGTCCTCTTAAAAAGATCCTGGTGCTGACCGAGACGGTCAACGCATTCAATGGCCTGATCGATATTAATACTGGTTTCGTCTCTGTTGGGGGTCAAGATCTGAAACAGGTCCTTCATCAATTCCTTACCACAAATGCCGCAACTGGTTTGGCTGATAAACGCCCGGCGCTCTAGTAAGTCCGACACCTCGTCCCGTCTTTCGGGAACAAGCCGCACATCGATTACATTTGGGTCCAGATCAACACAGTGACCGATAGCTGCAAAGTCCTTGGGTTCATCCACCAGGCCTTCCGCCAAGCAAAAGCCGGCCGCATGGAATACTTCTTCCCCTGGCGTTCGCATCACCACCGAATAGGGCTGATCTTCAATACGAATCAGAAGCGGCTCCTCTCCAACCAGCTCCTGTTCAGAAGGTCTACGCGAGCCCTCTTCATAGCAGATTATATTATTCCTTAGAGTGCTGTCCATGGCAACTACCTTTGATCCTGTCAGGCCCCATTCACAATCCGAATAGCATCGCCGCAGCGTATTTTGCCGCCCTCGAGCACCCTGGCAAAGATGCCTTCCCTGGGCATGATACAGTCTCCAGCCATATAATATATGGCGCATTTGTTGTGACATTCCTTGCCGATCTGTGTGATTTCCACCAGGGCCGAATCCCCTAACTCTACCCTGGTGCCAACGGGTACCTCAGACCAGTTGATCCCCGATGTGGCGATATTTTCCGCAAAGTCCCCGAAGGTAACATCAAGACCTTGTTTGCGAGCCTCTCCGATGCTCTCAGCGGCCAAAAAACTCACCTGACGATGCCAAGGCCCGGCGTGGGCATCGCCCTCAAGCCCGTAATCTTTAATAATATCGGCGGAGTTGATAGGGACTTTTCGTGTCCCCTTTTTTTTACTGATCGCGATTGAGATAATTTCCATTTAGAACTCCCTGCGGGCCGACGTGACCTATTTTAAAAAGACCGAATCTTTGTCTCAATAAGCCTTTATTCTATAGTGTTTTTATATAGTATAAGGACAAATGAATGGCTTGTCAAGGTTGACGCCCCAATTCTGCGGCATAATGGCAGCCCGCAGGTTCTAAAAAACCCGAGAGGGCGAAAGGGCCATTTGGGTCTTTGGAAAAAGGCTTAGCCCGCTCTATGTTTTTGCCACAACGATTCGCTCCGCAAGCGAATCGAGAAAATGATAACCAGAACCTCCCGCCGCCAAGACATCCAGAAGTTCGTCGGGTTTTTTTACCCACACTCCTCCAATCACTCTCACACCGCGCTCAAAAAACGCTTCAGGCAGCATACTTGCGGTAGGCCCCATAACGGCTATTTCAGCGCCGGGCCTGGCCGCTGTAAGGATTCTATCCAATGTAAAGTTTACCAGTGTCACACCAGTTATTATTAACACATCGGCCTTGCTGATGACGTCTTCCGAGTCTTTTGCCGGGACATAATGTTGCACCTCATCTTTTCTGAGAGTTCTGGGGTCCTGCTCTATCACCCACCAGGTTCCCCCACGTACCTTTAAGGCACGAAGTACAGGAATAATCGCCCCCACCACGGCCACTGAAGTCCCTTCCGGCATCCTGACCACATCCAGGGCATCCATATGCAGTTTAATGGCAAATCCCTTCTCTTTTTCCCGGGACCAGAAGATGCTGCTCAGGGCGTTTAAGGTGGCAATTGCAGCAGCCACCTTTAGAGGTTCCTGGGAGGACAAGGCCGAGATTGCTTCTGCCGCCTTCAACCCCCGGACCTTTCCGGGATTGAAGATTCTTCCTGCAGAACTGGGACAGCACACCGCCTCAGGGATTTCTTTGACCGGAGTAAAGCAGACCCCTCCAGCCCCATTTGACAATTTGACCCCTGTGAAAAACAATCCCGCCACAAGACGTTCTATTGTCAGGCCCCCAAGTTCTTTACCCAGCCGCTGTTCAATGAGTTGTGCAACATCATTAAGTATTGCCATATGTCACCTCAAGATGCAACGGTTCTAAAGGATTTTTCCCTGGGGACTGATGACCACCTCTTCCATTGGGATCTGTTTTCCGGCAGCCTCCATGGCCTTTTTTACGATCATCGGGAGGCCTGAACAGCAGGGAACCTCCATCACAAGAGAGGTGATGCTCTTTATATCAGCCGTTCTAAAGATATCGGTCAGCTTCTGGATTTGCTCTTGTGGGTCATCAAATTTAGGACACCCCACCAAAACGACCTTTCCTTTCAGAAAGTCCCTGTGAAAATCGGGGTAGGCCACCGGGGTGCAGTTTGCCGCAATCAAGAGATCTGCCCCTTTGAGAAACGAGGCGTTCGCAGGAATCAGATTGATCTGAACAGGCCAATGGGAAAGGGCCGAAACGCCGCCGGCTTTGACGGCAGGACTGTCTCCCTCCCCGCAGCATATGGAGGGAATAAAGCTCTGGACCTGGGTGGAGGGACAGCCGCAGGCCAGCGGTAATTCAGCCGGTTGCGCCACCCGCTCCTTCTGTTTCAGATATTCCTCTACCGCTGCCTCATCAAAGTCGTCGGCTTCCCGTTCTATGATTCTAAGGGCCCCGTTTGGGCATTCGCCCAGGCAAGCACCCAGGCCATCACAATATTTTTCGGCAACAATGCGAGCTTTGCCGTCCACGACCTCAATAGCGCCTTCAGCGCATGAAGGCACGCACTGGCCGCATCCATCACAAAGCTCGTCATCAATTTCGATTATTCTTCGGTTTATTTTCATGGTATTCTCCTATAATGGGTTGTCAGTCCTTTTCCTCGTGTCCGGCCAGACTCTCATGTTAATAACAAATATAATCCTCATTTTTGCTGAATCAAAGATCCTGTAACACTCTAGCCCTTTGAAACAAATGCAAGCTGGGTCAAGGCGCCTTATTTTCCCTTCTGATGCATTTTTGCCTCCATTTTGAATAGAACTATGAATCATGCTTTCGAGCTTTGCATTGACTTAAGTCAAGAAATAAGGCAAATCTTCTGGAAAAGGAGAATTTATGGGAAAAATACTGGATATTATCTCAGGCACTCCACTTTTCAACGGACTGTCTGAGGATCAGCTGAGAGAAATCGAGCAGATATCCGAAAATCAATACTTCTCCAAAGGAGAAACGGTTTTTTCAGAAGGGGATACGGGCAACGGATTTTACGTGGTTGCTGACGGTATGGTAAAGATATTCAAGGTTTCAATGGAGGGAAAGGAGCAGATCCTCCATATTTTCGGTCCGGGCGAACCGTTTGGGGAAGTCCCGGTCTTCGCCGGTCAATCGTTTCCAGCCAATGCACAAGCCATCGCCAGAAGCCATCTCCTCTGTTTTCCCAGAACGGCATTTGTCGATCTTCTATCCTCAAATCCCTCCCTCTCGTTGAATATGCTCGCAGTCCTCTCAATGAGACTCCGGCAATTTACTGTCCAGGTAGATAATCTTTCTCTGAAAGAGGTCCCTGCCCGGTTGGCCGCGTACCTTATCTACCTGGCCGACGAACAGGGAAAAGAAGATTTCGTTACCTTAAATATTTCAAAGGGACAGCTTGCAGGTCTTCTGGGTACGATTCCCGAGACGCTTTCACGAATCTTCGCAAAGATGGGCAGTGAAAATCTAATTGAAGTGAAAAAAAAGAATATCAGGCTTGTCAATCGAAGCGTGCTTGAAGAACTTGCAGAGCACGGAAAACATATAAGATAAAGACACACAAGGATCAAAGCGCCTTATCTGCAAAAGGCTATATTCTTACACGAAAAGCAATTTCTTGACAGCCTGATTCTTCTATGCTATGGGTAAAATTCCGACCAATAATAGGTCATACAGCCAACTTATCTGAGTAACAACTGATGTACATTTCCTTTCAGCATCGAGCAATCGCTTGTTGTCCACTGGCTGATCTGTAAA
>JAXHTA010000092.1:0-10570 GCA_034190285.1 Thermodesulfobacteriota bacterium
TCGAGCTATAAGAATCATTGGGTTTATTCCTGAGGTCGTCCGATAATGCGAGACCGGGTGCCCGGGGCCAAACAGTTGGTTGAGTGCAGCTTGTCCGTAAAAGAAAAGCTCCTATTCATTGGAAAGCGTGCTCGTACGAGGCCTCCCCATAGAGACCGAGAGGTGACGTGGGGAGGTCTCGTTTTTTGGACTGAAGGCCATGCCTTTTGAGTTTTCGAGAAACTCGTGAAGGCAAAAGAGACCCCGCGTTGACCCCCGGACAGGAAGGATGCCCTCCGGCTTTTTGAGAAGATGACATATCTTCGGATTAGATTATGGAAATCGTGTGAGATTTGGTGCATGGAGGTTCATTAGAATGGAAGATGGAAGGATAGCAATCCCATCTGAGAGTATTGGAGGCCTGGACGGTCGAAGATCCGGCCATTTTGGCCACTGTGACGTCTTTACTCTGGTGGACGTAGAGGGGGGAGAGATTAAACAGGTTACCACAGTGCCTAACCAGCCCCATGTCCAGGGTGGCTGTATGGTGCCGGTAAACCTCCTAGCAGGCCACAATGTTAATGCCCTTGTTGTTGGCGGTATCGGAATGCGACCGCTCATGGGTTTCAGGCAGGCGGGTATTGATGTTTACCACGATGCAACCCGCCATGAGATAAGGCCAGTTGTAGAGGACTTAATAGCCGGGAAGCTGCCCGTAATCGGGGATGACCAGGTTTGTGGCGGTGGAGCCCAGTAGAGATTACTAGGGTGTATTGTGTAACACATGAGGTTTGTCTTAATGGGAAAGCAAGAAGCAAATGACGATATCTCCAAGATGCTTTCGGAGACGGGATATTCCGACAAGGCCATAGAGTATTTTCTGAGGAAGGAGAGTATTGGTGTTATTGAGGACGCAGACCAGGTTACAGATGTCACCGGACCTTGTGGCGACACTATGAAAATCTCCCTGAATATAGATGGTGACAAAATAAGCGATGCCAAGATGCAAGTCCTGGGCTGCCCGGGAGCTGTCGCGTCCGGTTGTGCCGTGGCAAATCTTGCCAAGGGAAGGTCGCTGGAGGAGGCAGGACAAATAAACTTGGAAGAACTTTATGGGGAACTCGAGAAATTGCCGGAGCAGAAGATTCATTGTGCGCGTCTGGCAATCCGGACACTCAAAAAGGCCCTGGAAGCGTATCAGCAGAAGGGTCAAACAAAGGCAGTAAGTAAGGATAGGGGGGGGAATTTATGATAATAGCTGTCACGTCCACGGGTACTGACCTGGATTCTCGGGTTGATCCCCGTTTCGGAAGGGCCTCTTACATCCTTATTGTTGACCCGGATACCATGGACTTTGATGTATTGGACAACAAAGAGAATGTGGATGCCTTGAAAGGCGCAGGCATTCAAGCAGCCAGCATGGTGAGTGACAGAGGCGCAGATGTTTTGCTGACCGGTCACTGCGGCCCCAATGCTTTTAAGGCCATGAAGGCCGCCAATATCGGGGTGGCTAATAATGCCGCGGGATCGATAAAAGACGCGATTCAGGCCTACCTCGAAGGGAAATTGCCTCTGGCCCATGAGTCAGATGTTGAAGGCCAATGGTAGTTTGGAGGAGCAAATCATGCCCATTTATGAATTCGAGTGCGATGATTGTGGTCACAAGACAGAGATATTGATGGCGCGCACGGAGACCGATTTGGTGGTCTGCGGAGACTGCGGAAGTCGAAATCTCAGGCAGCTTTTATCGGCCCATGCTGCCGTCAACCCAAACAGGAGTTTTCCGGAGAACGCGGCCGATCGATGTTGCGGCGCTGAAGGGCCTCCTGCCGGAACCTGCGCAGGCCCGGGAAGCTGTTGTGGACAAGCCTAAGTGAGCGCTTCTTGATTGCCACCCCTTGTTGGATTGGGAGCCCTCGCCTTCATCCGCCAGTACTTGATTTCGCCCTGTTCAGGACGTTGGAATGTGTTGTGGCTTGACAGGCAGACGGAGAGTTACGGTGGTTCCCTCGCCTTCCCGGCTTTCAATCTTGATTTCGCCATCGTGATTCAGGACGATTTGATGGACCATGGACAAACCCAGGCCTGCCCCCCTAGTTTTGGTCGTGAAAAAGGGGTCATATACAGAATTCAGATCTTCCTTGGGGATGCCCGGTCCGGTATCAAGGATTGTAATCAAGATGTGATCGGGTTCATGTTTCGCATCGAGCTTTAGTTCCCCGCCATCCGGCATGGATTCCAGGGCATTTGACATGATATTGGAGAGGGCGGTAAAGATCTGGGACGAATCTATTGTAAGGGAAAGGCCTTGCTCAATGTTGGCCAGGATTTTAACTCCCTGTTGATTGGCCCGGGGCTGAAATTCTCTTAAAACCTGTTCCAGGATCGTGTTGCACTCATCCAAAGTCAGCCTTGCTGAGAGGAGATTGGTGAATTCATCCACCGTCTTTACCAGGTTTTCCAGCCTCTCCGATTCTTTCAGAATTATGTTTATATACTGTTGAAGTTTGGGGTCTTGTTTGAAACCCCTCTTGATTCTCCAGGCAAAACCGCCGATGGTAGTGATAGGGTTTCTGATCTCGTGAGCTACTCCCTGTATCAGATGGCCCATGGCCTCTAATCGTTCGGTGCGAATCAATTGTGCTTGGGTGATTTTGAGTTCTTGCGCTGTCAGCTCAAATTTTTTCTCGAGGCGGTTGTAAAGTTTGGCGTTATCCAGGGCGACGGCAATCTGCTGGGACATGTTGTTCAAAAGGTCTAGATCGGTCTCTGTAAAGGGCTCATCGGATTTCTTGTTCAGGACCTGAAGTGCGCCTATGGGTTTGTTTCTTAAGATAAGGGGCACGCAGATCATGGACTTGGTGGTAAAACCGGTTATTCTGTCAAATTTGTCACTAAAGAATTTTTCCTTGCGGACGTCCTGAACGATCATGGGTTGCCCTGATTGCACTACGCGACCGGCAATGCCTTCACCTAACTTGAATTTAATCTTTTTTATGGGCTCTTTTTTCTCACCTCTGGCGATACGAATAAACAACTCGCCTTTCTCTTCGTCGAGTTCATAGACCGAGCTGGCCTCGGCATCCATAAAGTCCTCGGCCCATTGCATTGCATAAATCAGGGCGACCTCGATGTTTAAGGAGGAATTTATCAAGGCGCTGAACTTCAAGATAGTTTTCAGCCCCTCCTGATAAATATCTTTTCGATCCTTTTTTCCCAACTTGGAGTTATCCTGTTTGGTATTTTTTCCTACCTTCGAGATACAGGTCATTCCCAACAGCGTCGTTGACCACGATCGCGGGCAGATTCTCTACCGTTAGCTTTCTTATAGCCTCCGGCCCCAAATCCTCGTAGGCGACAACGCGGGCTTCTTTTATCGCTCTTGCCATCAGAGCACCAGCACCCCCGGTCGCAGCCATATATATAGCCCCGTACCTGACCATGGCTTCCTTGACCTCTATGGAACGTCTTCCTTTGCCTATCATCCCCTTGAGGCCCAGTTCAAGGAGTTTTGGGGTGTAAGGATCCATTCGGTAACTGGTTGTGGGGCCAGCGGCGCCGATCACTCTCCCGGGAGGTGCTGGTGATGGACCTACGTAGTACATCAGCTGGCCTTCAATTGGAATGGGGAGATCCTTACCCGCCTCAATTAATTCAAGGAGTCGTCTGTGTGCAGCGTCTCTCGCGGCATAGACGGTCCCGCTTATCGTGACCCGGTCACCGGACCGCATAGGTTCTATGTCTTCGGGCAACAGGGGAGTCTTCAGGTGCATCATACGATTCATGAGTTCCTCCCTCCTCAAAGAACGATTTTAAGATGCCGGCTAGCATGGCACTGGATATTGACGGCCAAGGGAAGGCTGGCTATGTGGCAAGGCATCATAAGGATGCGAACTGCCAGCGAGGTCACTCGACCGCCCAGGCCTTGGGGCCCAATCCCGGACTTGTTGATCTCCTGTAGGAGTTCGCTTTCCATTTTGTCTAATTCAGGGTCCGGATTCGGAATGTCCAGGGGTCGAAGAAGGGCCTTTTTGGCCAAGAGGGCGGACTGCTCGAAATTGCCGCCGATCCCCACACCCACTATGGTAGGTGGGCAGGGATTGGGGCCGGCGTCCAGCACCGACCGGACAATCCTGTCTTTCACACCGGGCCAGCCTGCGGAAGGAGAAAGCATAAAAAGCTGGCTCATGTTCTCGCTGCCCCCCCCTTTGGGTACTACACAAAGCTTGAGTTCATCTCCCGGGACTATCTCCAGATGAACAATTATGGGCGTATTATCGCCCGTATTCCTCCTCGTAAATGGATGACAGACGGATTTGCGGAGAAACCCTTCCCTGTAGCCCAGTCTAATTCCCTCTTCAAGCGCCGTGTTAAAGTCGCCGTCTACAATTGAGACCTCCTGACCCAGTTCAACGAATACAATGGCCAGGCCGGTATCCTGGCAAATGGGGATCTCTTCTTCTCCTGCAATCCTTGCATTTTCGATTAACTGACCCAGGATATCCTTCCCGACCGCAGACTCTTCATATTTCAGGGCATCCTCAAACGCCCTGACCATGTCTTTACCTAATTCACGGTTGGCCCGGATCGCTGAATCTCTGACAGCGTCGACAATTGTCTGGGTTGAAATCCGGCGCATGTGATCCTCCGATTGAGTTTGACATTTTTGTGATGGGTCATTAGAGATAACATCAGACTCTTTTCCTTCAACCGATTCTCAACCTGCCGGAGCCCATGCAGGCAGGCGGTGAGGAATGAAGCGGACACCTTTAGCTGCTTAGTCTTTCTTCTGAACCATGAAAATCCTGTTGACCAACGATGATGGTATTCACGCCCCGGGGCTTTCAGCGCTTTACCAGGCGCTAAAAGCTGACCATGAGGTATTCGTTGTTGCACCGGAATCGGAAATGAGCGCCGTGGGACATGCTATTACCTTGACCTCCCCGGTGAGGGTACA
The DNA here is from genome assembly GCA_034190285.1 of Thermodesulfobacteriota bacterium. Lineage (GTDB taxonomy): Bacteria > Desulfobacterota > DSM-4660 > Desulfatiglandales > Desulfatiglandaceae > JAXHTA01. Next base: position 4,937 of record JAXHTA010000092.1, read on the forward strand.
GAAGACCCGGAAAGAGGATTTATTTCCCGGCTATGCTGTTACTGGCACGCCTGCAGACTGCGTGAAGATTGCGGTGCAAGAGCTGCTTGGAAGCACGCCGGATCTCGTTCTTTCCGGAATCAATCTGGGGTCGAACGTTGGGGTCAATATCCTGTATTCAGGCACTGTTTCTGCAGCCACCGAGGGCGCCTTCTTGGGCTTGCGTTCTGCCGCAGTCTCGCTCGCCACAAGGGAGAACCCGGATTTCCGGTTTGCAGCACAATTCTGCAAAGAGATCATTCGCTTCATGATGGAGGCTGACTTAAGGGCCGGAACCGCTCTCAACGTCAATATCCCCGCAGTACCACCTGAAGAAATCAGGGGCGTACGTCTGACAAGGCAGGGGACCGGCAGATTTGAAGATCGGTTCGAGCGGCGAAATGACCCAAGGGGTAATGTCTACTACTGGCTCGTTGCCGAAAGCTTTCTTGACCATGGCAATTCCGACACCGATTCAATTGCCTTGAGTGAAAACAGAATCTCCATCACACCTATTCATTATGATCTCACCAGCGTCGCGGAATTAGATAGACTGAAGTCCAAGCCTTTTCGTATCAGCTCAACAGATAGAGAGACCCCTCACCGTCTACCATAGGGAAAAGGGGACTAACTTGCTGACATTCCCATTATAACTTCCTACCCCTGGAAAGGAGACGATCGAAGGCGGGCTGAAAGCCCCCTGGATCTTGAGCTGCTTCCTGTTTCATTCGTCCTGTTCCGCCATGCGTTCATAGAGTCTATGTCTTTCCTTCATGTCTTCTTCGGCCTTTTGGAAGAGCCGTTCAGCGTTTTCCGGAAAGATCCTTGTGAGGCTCGAATAGCGGACTTCGCCCATCAGGAATTCTTTGAAATCCCCTTTGGGCTGCTTGGAATCAAGTACAAAAGGGTTTTTCGCCTCCTCCTTGAGCCTTGGATCGTACCGGTAAAGGGGCCAGTACCCCGTGTCTACCGCCTTTTTTTCCTCTTCCTGGGCCATTCCCATGTTGATGCCGTGGTTGATGCACGGGGCATAGGCGATGATAAGAGAAGGTCCTTGATAGCCTTCGGCCTCTAGAATGGCCTTCAGGAATTGATTTTTGTTGGCTCCCATGGCCACAGAGGCTACGTATACATACCCGTAAGTCATGGCCATCAGGCCCAGGTCCTTTTTTCGGGTCGACTTGCCACTGGCTGCGAATTTGGCGACAGCGCCAATGGGCGTTGATTTTGAGGACTGACCACCGGTGTTGGAATAGACTTCGGTATCCAGTACCAGGATGTTGACATCGTGTCCCATGGCGATCACATGATCCAGCCCACCGTAGCCAATATCATAGGCCCAACCGTCTCCACCGAATACCCATATTGACTTCTTTGTCAGGTAATCGCTCCTGTCAACAATGTCGAAAAGCACTGGGGCGACTTCTGTGTCCAGATCCGTAATCTCCTGATCGATCAGCTCCATGATCCCTCTGCCGAGCTCCTTTGATTTCTGCCCGTCATTCATGTTGTCGAGCCATTCCCCTAATGCATCTTTCAGGTCCTTTGAAATATCTTCTTTCAGTGCATCACCTACGAGATCGGCCAGTTTTTCGCGCCTCTGGGTGACCCCCAGTTCCATGCCGAACCCATACTCTGCATTATCCTCGAACAGGGAATTGGCCCAGGTCGGGCCGTGGCCCTCTTCGTTGACGGTATAAGGGCAACTTGGTGCAGACCCCCCATAGATGGAAGAGCACCCGGTAGCATTGGCTATAAGCATGCGGTCACCGAACAGCTGGGTAATGACCTTGATGTAGGGCGTTTCACCACAGCCGGGACAGGCCCCGGAAAATTCAAAAAGGGGCTTGCGAAACTGGCTTCCCTTCACCGAGGTAGCAGCCATATACATGTCAGGAGTTGGGAGTTCCAGTGAAAACTTATGGTTTAGCACCTGAACCTTGGACTGAGTTTCAAGAGTCTTCATGATGAGGGCCTTTTGTTTGGCCGGACAGACCTGGGCGCAGTTGCCGCATCCCGTGCAATCAAGGGGGCTGACCTGAACCCTGTAGCGCAGTCCCTTCAATTCTTTGCCTTTCGCCTCTACGGTCACAAACTCACTCGGGGCCGACGAAAGACCTTCCTCATGTGCCAGGACGGGTCGAATGACGGCGTGGGGGCAGACAAAAGAGCATTGGTTACACTGGATGCAATTTTCCGGCTGCCACTCCGGGACATTGATTGCAATGCCTCTTTTTTCATATTGAGTTGTGGATGTGGGAAAGATCCCGTCCGGGGGCATGGCGCTTACCGGCAGCTTGTCTCCCTGCTGGGCCAACATGGGCCTCATTACCCGTGTTACAAACTCCGGTTCGTCTTTCTCCATATAGGCGTCCATTCCGGCAGTGGCCCATGACGCGGGGACTTCAATCTTCTCTAAAGCACCAACGGCCTTATCCACAGCCTCAACATTCATTTGAACCACCTTGTCGCCTTTCTTTCCATAGGTTTTCCTGATGGCGTCTTTCATGTAACCAAAGGACTCCTCCGGAGAGATGACGGCAGATATCTTAAAGAAGGCCGCCTGCATAACCATATTGATGCGTCCGCCGAGACCGAGTTGTGATGCAATCTTGACGGCGTCAATATTGTAGAAATCCAACTTTCTTTGAGCGATTGTACGCTTTAAGTGGTCAGGAATCTTTGTCTCCATGTCTTCCAGACTCCAAGGGGAATTCAGCAAGAAAGATCCCCCCTCCCTAACGCCCTCCAAGATATCGTACTGGTCCACAAATGCGGGATTATGACACGCTATAAAGTCAGACTTGGTGAGCAGATAAGGAGCCTGGATTTTGTGGGGAGAAAATCGGAGATGGGACATGGTAATCCCTCCCGATTTCTTGGCATCGTAGGCAAAGTAGGCCTGGGCGAACATATCCGTGTTTTCGCCAATGATCTTGATGGCGTTCTTGTTGGCCCCTACCGTCCCATCCGCGCCAAGACCCCAGAATTTGCACCTGACGGTTCCTTCAGGAGATGGATCGATTTCTTCTCCTGTTTCAAGGGAGCAGTGGGTCACGTCATCTACAATGCCAACAGTGAAATGGTTTTTGGGCACTCTTGAGCGGAGGTTATCAAATACGGCCTTGACCATGGTCGGGGTAAAATCTTTGCTCCCGAGCCCGTATCGGCCCCCCACGGTTAAAGGCGCTTCCCCCGTCTCTTGAAAAACCGTGCATACGTCCTGATAAAGAGGTTCTCCCAGAGATCCGGGAACCTTTGTCCTGTCAAGCACCGCAATGCTTAGGGCTGTGGCGGGTATGGCCCTCAAAAAGTGCTCCGTTGAAAAAGGCTGATATAGACGGACCTTGACAAGGCCTACACGTTCTCCCTGTGTGTTCAAATAGTTTACCGTCTCTTCGATCGCATCGCAGCTGGAGGCCATGGAGATTATAACCCGGTCTGCCTCGGGATCCCCCACATAATCAAAAAGGTTATAAGACCGGCCGACAAGATCTCCCACCTTTTCCATCTCCTCCTGTACGATGTGTGCAACACGGGTATAATGAGGGTTGGAGGCCTCGCGGTTCTGGAATAGGATGTCCGGGTTCTGGGCTGTACCCCTTAGCTGGGGATATTCCGGATTCATGGCACGGGCCCTGAAATCGTCAATGGCCTCCCAGTCTACCAGCTCAGCCATTTCCTTATAGTCTATCAGCTCGATCTTTTGTATCTCCATGGAGGTCCTGAAACCGTCGAAAAAGTGGACGAAGGGCAGGCTCGAGCGAATGCTGGCAAGATGGGCCACGAGCGCTAGGTCCATCACCTCCTGGACGGAGGCGGATGCAAGCAGGGAAAACCCTGTCTGCCGAACCGCATTTATGTCCGAGTGATCTCCAAATATGGAAAGAGCATGGGTGGCTATGGCCCGGGCAGAGACGTGAAAGACTGTAGGCATCATCTCTCCGGCGATCTTGTACATGTTAGGTATCATCAAAAGAAGCCCCTGGGAGGCGGTGAAGGTAGTGGACAGAGCGCCGGCCGAGAGAGAGCCATGAAGGGCGCCAGCGGCTCCTCCCTCTGACTGCATTTCTATAACCTTCAATACCTGGCCAAAAATGTTTTTCCGTCCGTAAGCGGCCCATTCATCGCAGTATTCCCCCATACTGCTCGAAGGGGTGATAGGATATATGGCGGCCACGTCACTCATGGCGTAGGCCACATGGGCAGCGGCCTCGTTTCCTTCTATTGTTTTTGTTGTTGTGCTCATTGCTTATTTTCCTTTCTATATTTTCGTCTGGCAAATCCGTCCCGACGTGTCCTAGGTACGTCAGCCAGGTTATTCCTAATCTTAGTTGACCGTTGATAACAGATTTTCGCTACGCTCGAAACGACAATTCCAGGGAAGACGACGGATTCTCATTCAGGAGCAGAATGAGTCCTGCAGTGTGAGAAGCTAATTGCGAGCACGACAAGATACTCTCGAACATTTTGATGACCTGAGCGTTTATTGAATGATTTGCAGGAATCGATTCCAGCGCGGCCGTGACCACCATCCGGGCCAAGACCAGTATATCATAAAGGCTTTTCCTTTTACGGATGCTAGAGGCACGAAGCCCCAGAACCTGCTGTCATAGCTGTGATCTCGATTATCCCCCATTACAAAAAGTTGGTCCTCTGGTACAGTCACAGGTCCAAAGTGCGCCTGATTGAAACGATGGGATAATTTTTCACCCTGATCTGAGTAGCGGCAATACTTGTCATCGTAAGTCTTTCCGTTAATAGAGATTTTTCTATCAACAATTTCGATCCTGTCTCCGGGTAGGCCGATGACACGTTTGATGAAGTCTTTGCTTTCGTCCATCGGATAGATAAACACGATCACATCGTCACGTTGGGGTTCGCTGATAGGGATCAAGGTCTTGCGTATGAAAGGTATTTTAACGCCGTAAATGAACTTGTTGACGAGAATATGGTCGCCCACCAACAACGTGGTTTCCATAGACCCTGAAGGGATCTTAAAGGCCTGAACCACAAATGTCCGTATAAAAAGGGCAAGGATTATGGCTATAACAGCGGCCTCAGCATATTCACGAAATACGCTTTTCTTTTTGGGTCTTTCTGCTGAACTCTGAGCGTCCAAGAAGTCCTCCCGAGGTTGTTTATAGGGAATTTAGTCTTTCGTATTTGGGTTTGTAAAGGAATTTCTCACTTTCAATGAAATGAGCTGAGCCTGTGCAGCCTCAGGAAAAGGGCTCGATTTCCGAACTTATTGAGAACTTGAGGAAAAAGAGTTTAGCTTTGCGCCAAATTGAAGCTCAAGATATAGTAGTTTGATTTCCTATTGTCTACTATATATAAAAAATTATATAAATTTAATTAATTTAAAAAAATAGTTGACAAATATAATTCAATACAAATGATAGGCAAGGCATCCTGTAAAGGCCCAGTAGGGCAGGAGGCATAGACATACCAAAGAATTCCTTCCGTTGGGAGTAGACAACAAGCTAGTGTGATGATTATAAAACCTGGCAGCAACTCAAGAATGAGAATTGGGGGTTAAAGATAAGCACAACATATAGTAGCATATTTTTTTATTTCCTACTATATAAGATAAAATTATATAAATTTAATTAA
>JAXHTA010000093.1:0-10560 GCA_034190285.1 Thermodesulfobacteriota bacterium
CATAAACACAACGTTTCAATACCAACCCCCTGACCTGCAAGACCTGATCAAGACGCCGGTGAGCTGACCATGCTGATGTTTTCCCTTTACGTTTCTTCATCAAAAGGTTATTCAAAAGGAGGTTGATTTATCAGCAGACATCTGTGAGGAGGGTGCAATTGAAATGGCGAATGATGATTGGATAGCGAACCTGGATGAGAACACGATGAAATATGTGGTTGGCCTGCAGGAGATCAACAAATCTCTGGTAAAGACAATAAAGATATACGGTGAACTACTGAAGCACGTAAAATTTGAGGACAAGAACCGCGCGGAAATAAGAAAGGCCATTGACAATCTGAACAAAGTAATCGCCTCAGCAGAAAATCTAACTTTTTTTCAAAATACCACCCGTCACTAGGAGGCTGTCCGAACATCCACCACCTCATCCCCGCCCTGCCCTCCCGCTTCCAGGGACAGGGCCGTAGTAAACCAGCAAGATCATGGCGAAGACCAATACAATAGATGTAATAGAGGCCAGTATCGAGAGCCTTCCGTTGATTGACGGCCCTGTATTTGAAATTATCTCCCTGTTGGAGGACCCTGACAGCAACTTTCAACAGATTGTTGACAAGATATCTCCCGATGTTGCCCTGAGGTTCCTGAATATGGCCAACTCTGCAGGGTCCGGCCATGAGGTTCGCTCCATTAGTCATGCCGTAAGACTTCTCGGCTACAGGGAGATGCAACAAATTCTCGTCACCTCGATCCTGATTGACCATTTCACCAAACGCTCGGAGGATTTCAGTTTCGATAAATTCCAGAGACAGGCCCAGTTCTGTAGCGCTGTTTCCAGTGTATTGGGTCAAATACTCAATTATGGAAAGCCGGAAGACTTATTCACCGTTGCGATACTCCATAATATAGGGAAGTTGATTATAGCGGTATATTTCAAGGACGAACACAAGGATATCATTGCCTTGAAAAAATCAAATGATATCAGTAGCCGTGAGGCAGAACAAGAGATCCTTGGAGTTACCCATGCGGAAATTGGTGAGCTTGTCTTGAAGAAATTCAATATCCCGCTGGATATCTGTGATGCGGTGAGATTTCACGATGCTACGGATCGTATTATACCTGAGGGCTCCAATTTTCAGTTGGAGCTTATTTCAAGGGAAGCGGCCAGCATCGTGGGAAATTTCACACTGCCGCACGAGGCGGATCCCGTAAACATCATGGAGAGACTGAAATGGACCATTGATCCAGGCAAGCAAATGTGCCAGGAGTTATTAAGAGAACAGTTGCGCACAAAAGGGTATCGGGAAGTCTTCCCTGAACTATTGAAACATGCCTCGGCTCTTATCTATAGAGACCTCAGGCGGATACTGTCTGAAAGGTAACAGCCCAAATCTTTCCAAATCTTTTAAACCGAATGGGCCGCCGGGGCCTTCCTTACAACTTCTTTTCTTTTGAATAGTAGACAATCCATCCCTGAAGAGCTATTTCGAACTACTATGACGGGCAACTGACCGCTTTTGAAACCCATGGCCCGACAGCCATGGGGGAAGTCCTTATCCCACGTGACATAATAATGCGTACACCTGTGGCAGCCTATCATCATTTTCGGTCTTTCGGCTCCTCAATCGCAAATTCTCGAAAAGGCAGGGAATAGGATATCCCCTCACTTTTTGAGAAGTTACCATCTTCGATCACCGCTATCGCGTGTCGATTCTTATTTTCATGTTCTCTAACATGTCCCAGGCCTTTTGCCTTTCCGTATCATCCACGTCCCCTGATCCCGACATTACTATTGCCCGAATAACCTCATCACTCACCCCCGCATCCTTGAGTTCGATAATGTCTTTTATCGTAGTGAACTTGACTGACCTTATATCCTTTCCGTAGATTGTGGGTTCTGTGTCTTTCAGAAAGGAGCCCTCTCTTATCAATGCCTGAATGGTCTCGTTACTCAGTCCGGCACCCTTGAGATCCAGGATTTCCTGGACTGTGAAAGCACATGTCTCCAATGTCTTCTCCCTCACCATCAATTGAATGGTGTCGGAACTGATCCCGGCCTTTTGCAGCCTGACTATTTCGCCGGCATCCAGACACAGACCCCGGCCAGAGACGACCATGGACTGAAGGATCAGGAATATGATGATCGACGCCTTTTTTTTCATGACTTACATGAGGAAATTGATGAGAGTCGGCTGTATCATCATGGAGGTTGCACCCAAAGATGCCTCGTAGATCGCTTCCTGAGTCGCCAGCTCAGTGACTGCTTTGGTGAAATCGGCGTCTTCTGTTTCAGAAAGCATTTTGGTGACATTCAGTTTGAACTCGCCCCAGTAATTTGCAGTGGACTCCAATCGGTTTAGTTCAGCCCCAACATCGGCCCTTGCCTTGAGGACCTGATCGAGGCAATCGGAGAGAAGGTCAATCTGTGCGGCTATGGCATCAGGATCATTGATTTCCATGCCATCATTCAAGTCTCTAAGAATATCGAAGATGTCCACCGCACTTCCTGGCCCACTCCCAAAAATATCGATTCCCTTGCCATTAATGCTGATCTCCACATTTTCTCCTATGATTATCCGGATGTCACCGTCGTCACCATTGTATGTTGCATTGAAATTGTTATCACGGGAATAAGGGGAGGTGTCAGTCTTATGACCGGCAAATATATAGCTGTTGCCCGACTTGCTGTTCGCCAGTTGCATAATCTGATCGTACAGATTCTTGACTTCTTCGGCAGCGATCAGCCTGGTCTCTGCAGTGGCAGTATCGGTAGCTTGGTTAACCGCCAGCTCCTTTGCCCTTATAAGCAGGCTGTCTACGGTCTCAAGGGCTGAATCGCTAATCCCCAGCCATGATACTCCATGATTGATATTCTTTTCATATTGGTCAATTGAAGAGACAGTTTTTCTATAACCCAGCACCTGGCTCATTCCCATAGGATCGTCGGAAGGTCTGTTGATTCGCTTGCCCGAAGAAATCATAGTCTGGGTCCTTAGAAGTCTTTCGGTGTTCTTGAAGAGATTATTGACAACAGTATCGGCCATCAATTTATTGGTTACACGCATTTCCGTCTCCTGATTGAATGTGCCTTCCTGCTTCTGAGAAGTTAAGGCGATGTCACGCCATGCTAATCACAGTCTCCAATAGTTCATCTACTGTGGCGATTAACTTTGCCGCGGCATCGTAGGCATGCTGGAACTTGATCAGATTCACCATTTCTTCATCCAGGGAGACACCAGAAATTGACTCCCGGTAATTGCTCAATTGGTTTACAACTGCAGATTCATGGTCATAGTTTATAGTGGCCTCCCGGGATTCACTTCCGATAACGCTCACAAGTGAATTGTAGTAATCATCAAAGGAGGCGTTACCGTTGTTCATTGTAAGCCCGTATTGCAGATTGGCGACAGATATGGCGTTTCCATTATCCCCCGGCACTCCGCCGAAGCTGGCCGACGCGGCTATCCTGCTTATGTCATCAACAATAGCCTGGTTCACAGCTATGTCGGAGGCCGACGTCCCGGTAAAGAAATCAACCGCATAAAACGGCTCACCTGTGGCGGAATCCACCAGTCCATAACCACGGCTGTGCACAGAGTTGACTGTTCCCACCATGTTCCTGGCCAGGATGTCAAGTTCGCTCAGGTATTGCGGAATTGCTACATCCCTGACCTCAAGCCACCCTTTGATCTTCCCACCCGATATGGAATCAGGACCGACAGTCACTGTGGCGTTTCCAGTAGCAAGAAGATCTAAAGTCACCCCTGGTATGACGTCAGTTACGTAGTTGGTTGCCCTATTGACCACCGGGCCGCCATTAATGGTCATCTGGGCATCAAGGGCGGTTTGGATCTCATTGAAATCAGCTGCAACATAATTGGCAAGGGTAGCCATACCAAGGGGGTCGATATCAATGGGATTGGCTGCTCCGGTGTCCTGTCCTTCGAGTACCAGATGGAAGTCGATTCCGTCATAAAGGACAGAGGCAGAGACCCCCGGATTATTGGGATCATTATTAATCAGATCTCTAAGGCCGCTTAAGGTAGTTCCGTCAGGGACGTTGACTGTTATCAAAGGCCCACCCGCATATCTGTACTCGAAAGTCTGAGCGCCCCCACTGCTGTTTATGACAGAGTCCTCGCTAATCTCTCCGGCGTTATGAGATTCCCTTTCCGCCTGGGCCAGCTGGTTCACCACAACCTGATATTGCCCCGCTACCGCATCCATGTTCGACAAAGCCGTAAGAACAGTCATATCGGAGGATGTGGTACTTCTTGCCAGGTATTCAGTGGTCCCGTCGCCATCCACCCATACAATATCTCGCAGACCAGACGCATTGGTTTCGGTGGATAACTCCCAGGAAGTGACATTCTCAACCAACGGTCTCCCACCACTCACCAATACAGTTACTTTCCCTTCAGCATTTTCAAAGCTATTAATGTCAATTATCGATGAAAGCTCATCGAGCAGCAAATCTCTTTGATCTCTTAGGTCGTTGGCATTCTGTCCGCCCGCCTCAATCTGGTTTATCTTTTGATTTAGATCTGCAATCTGATCTGCGATTAGGTTTATCTCTTTGATCGGGCCATCTATAGTCGTGTCTATATCTTTCTGAATTTGTTCGAGATCCGCACGTATCTTCTGGAAACTATCTCCCATTCTTTGACCTTTTGCCAAAAGGGCCACCCGTGCCGCCTGGCTGGACGGGTCATCGGCCAGGTCGTGCCAGGCATTCCAAAACTCACTCATTGATTGATTCAAACCATAGCCTGTAGACTCGTCGAGAATCATTTCCACCCTTTCCAGACCGCCCTTCTGGGCCTCCCATCTTCCCAAATTCTGATTCTCTTTGTTGATTTGAACCCCCAATAATCTGTCGTGAATCCTTTGGATCTCGGCTGCCCTTACTCCGGTTCCCATCTGTCCCGGCCAGAACGAAATAGGCTCTCTTGTCTCCACGTTCAGCCTCTGGCGTGAAAAACCGGGAGTATCTGCATTGGCAATATTATGTCCAGTAACATCAATTGCCTTTTGATGAGTGAGGAGGGCAAGTTTTCCTGTGCTAAAAATTCCAAAAACGCTTGGCATAACTGACTACAATCTTTGATGAAATGCTCCTGGGTAAAGCACCAGGGGCTTTAGGTTGAAATGGATTCAGGTTCCCAGAAACGGTCCTTTTCTATATCCTGCCGGACAGGACCTTTCCGCTCTGGTCGTTCATCTGAAACTTGCCTGTCCGGTAATAGACCGGATTGTAGGCCATCAGATTGTCCAATAAGGTCAATGAGCTTCGAACGAGTTCAAGGGAGTGCGTAAGCAAAGACCTATTGCTTTGATTGACTTCACGGATGCTCTGTATTAGTGCCGTGAGATTTGACTGGCACTTTCTCAATCGGGTGGAATAAGGCTCTTCTACCAGTTGAGATATCTTGCTCAAGGTGAGGCCGAAAGAAGGACATCCAAGAGAATCGGCCAATCTCTCCAGGCTTCTTGTCCTCTGCTCCTCCAATATTCTGATCTTGAGGACCAGGCTCTCTTTTTCTTTACTTGCCTCATTCAAATCCTTGAGTTTTGCTTCTACTACCGCGGTCTTCTCTTTTTGGAGTACCAAGAGTAGAGATCGATAAACACCTGTCTCTCCTTCAAGAAGACCCAAAAAATCATTCAGTAATAAATCCATTTTCGTCCGTTTCTGTGATGAATCTGCCCTGAAACCTGTCCCACCTTTCTTAGCAGGACCCAGGGGGATTTTGTTGACGCCTGCTCTGACCCGATAAGGAAAGAAGTTAAGGGCTTACGGCAATTCGTTCAGAAGAGATTCCTTTAACATCTTAACGGCGATTTTTTCCCCTTCAATTTGATAGGTGCCGTTCTCGATCTGCTCTCTTATTTGGGCAACCTTTTCTTCCCGGACATCCGGGACAGAATTCAAGAGCTTTTTTGCCTCCTGAATCTCTTTTGCCTTCGGAGATAATCTGACCTTATCCTCGCTTAAGATTTCTCTTTGAGCTGGTTCGGCCGAGGCATCTATTTTACTTTTATCCTTAATATTTTTGGTATAGGCCTCAAAATTGACAAGGGGCTTGTTTTCTGTGATCTCCATTTATAAAGACCTCCTTCTCAGTCTGGTGCGGTAAACAGACATTTTCGGACAGAATCCTGAATACAACAAACACATGTACCCTCTGGTTGTTTATTGGCAAAATCCAACTCAGACTTTAGTCATTTAGTTCGTTCGGTGACTTGTCAGTTTTTTCCTGCCCACTGTCAAGTTGATCAAGCAGGATCTTTGAAAGGCCGATTCCTCGTCCGGAGGATAGCTCCCTTGATAGCTGAAGGTCCAACATGGAAATAAACATTTCTTCAGACTTCCCGCCGCTCAAAAATCCTGATCTGGGGACGGCTGCCCGCATTTCTTTAAAGAGGTAGTTGATAAAAAGAGACTCCAGTTCAGAACATGCTTTCTTAAGTTGGGGGAAGCCTTTTCCAGAGGAAAGAAGTCTTTCAGGTCTCATAGAATCTTGCAGACTTCTCATCCTACTGGTTAGATCCATGGTCTGCCATGGTAGGGTTGGTAATGAAACTGTATCCGACATTACATCATCTCCAATCTTGCCTGCAAGGCCCCTGCCGCTTTGATGGCCTGGAATATGGACATTAGGTCCCTAGGGGAAACGCCAAGCGCGTTCAATGCCCTGACCACTTCCCCAATACTCACGCCTGATTCCACCAATAGGAGCCTGGACTGCTCCTCTTTTATCGAGATTTCCGTTTCAGGTGTAGCCACTGTCTCACCCTCCGAAAAGGGAAGAGGCTGAGAGACAACGGCCCCCTCCTTGACCTCGATGCTCAAATTCCCATGGGCTATGGCGATAGTAGAAATCCTGACATCTTTCCCGACAACCACTGTTCCGGTTCGTTCATTGACCACCACCTTGGCTGTGGTATCCGGTTTGACACCCAATCCCTCTATCAGGGTGACCAATCTCACAGTGTTTCCGATATAGTTTTCCGGGACCTCAACTTCGATGGTTCCTGCATTCGGAGTCTGAGCCAACCGATTATGTAAGGCTGTATTTATTGCATCGGCCACACGAGAGGCAGTAGTGAAATCAGGGCTGTGCAAGGCCAGGGATAAGGTCCGTTTCTTATCGAAATCAGAGCATATTTCCTTTTCGATCAGGGCCCCACCAGACACCCGTCCCACTGTGGGGAAGTTTTTCTGGACCTTGGCGGCCCCTCCTCCGGCGGAGACCCCTCCGATACTGACCGGGCCCTGGGCGACAGCATAGACATGTCCATCTGCGGCCTTAAGTGGAGTCAGAAGCAAAGTTCCACCTTGTAGGCTTTCGGCGTCTCCTATGGAACTCACAAGAACATCAATTCTGCTGCCCACCCTTGCGAATGCAGGCAGGTCTGCCGTGACCATCACGCCGGCGACATTGTCGGTATCAATATCATCAATCCCTACTGTTATCCCCATTTTCTCCAGCATGCTTGCCACGGCTTGAACTGTGAATGCCAGATCACTGTCATCACCTGTTCCATCCAGACCCACCACCAGACCATACCCAACCAGCTGATTCTGACGTACTCCCTCAATACTTGCGATGTCCTTGATCCGAACGGCATAGGCGTGAGAAATCAAGAGCATCAGGATTATACATAATAACCCTAATCTTGCAATTGTGATTCTAACCATGAAAAGACCTGCTTTCCCCCTCCCGCCAAAGGATAAAGTATCTCAAAACGGCCAGATAGTATCAAATATCCTTGCCAGCCATCCCGGACCCTGACGGTCATTGACTATACCTGTGCCGCTATATGTGATCCTGGCATCAGAGATATAGGTTGACAGGATCACATTGTCCGGAGAAATATCCCGTGGCCGAACAATTCCCGACAAGGCTATAATCTGCGTCTCATTGTTTACCGTTACTTCCCTGGAGCCAAGGATTTTGAGGTTCCCATTGGGTAGTTCTTCGATGACCCTTGCACTGATATAGGCGGTCAGATCCCCGCTCCTCGTTGTAGTCCCCTTTCCGGCGAAAGCACTTTCGAGGTCACCCTTGACCCCTGAAAAGGGGTTAAAAAAGGGATGTGAACTAGGATACCGACTTTCAAGACCAAAAAAATTCTCCATACCCGCAGACAAGGAGGAGGCCCTTTCGGTGTTGGTTGTAGCATTGTTGGAGGCGCTGGACGATTCAACTATACTTATAGTAACGATGTCTCCCACCCTTCTGGCCTTTGGATTCATGAACAATTCGCTCAAAGGGCCATCATCCTTCCATAGAGAGCCTTCATATTCTTTTCGATGCCTCTCATTGACCCCGCTGTTAATGGCCACCACCTCTTTAGGTTTGGTTTTTCCAAGGATTCTTGACCCCTTGGGGCCTGTGGCGCAGCCAAAAAGGCTCACACCAAGGAGTGACAAGAAAAAGTAGTGCGTCAAAAACCCCCAAAAAAAGAATTTGGATTTACATAACATTTCACGTGATCTCTATGGATTGGTAGCAGGTTCAGAGCCGCCGTCTTTTGCGGCTGCTAGAAATCGACCTTGACTGTGTTCGAATCCAGGACGCGCGCATATATCCCTTTATTAGAATCAAAATTGACAACCCTGATCCTCTCGCCTCGATGCCCTTTGCCCTTAGCCTTTCCAAGAGCAGTGATCCTAAGCCCGTCAGATTCAGCAACAATCAACACCACATCTCCGCGTTTGATGAGGGGTGGAAGCTCGACGAGGTCAGTTCTAAGAATCGCATTTGCGTCAATTTTCCTCTTAGCCCTCTTGCCCAGGACTTCTTCACAATCGCTAATGACATTAGCCGGTAAGTCTGCCAAGTCCCGCTTCTGCAAGTGGATATCGTCTCCGGTTATCAAACTGAATCTCCCCAGGGGCCTCTTGGTGACGACCACTTCTGTAGTTATCTCAATATTGGCCGTCACCCAGATCTTCTTTTCAGGCCGTCCATTCACCCTAAAACAGACTTGAAGGGGTATTGTGCCCAGAACGTCGGTGTTTCTTGGGGGGATGACTTCATAGGTGACTTCTCCCCTGGGAAGGATAACCTCGTTGTCTACTCGAACATTATTAACAGTTACTCTTTTTCTCTTCCTGGTTTTATCGTACACAAAATCAGAGACGATCCTTTCTATATTGTCCTTGGGGATTTCAATAAAGGTCCTGAATACCTCAATTTTCTTGGGAACTTCCATCGTGATTTGAGATAAATCGATGTCCCCTTGTCTTAGCCGGATCTTGATGTAGTCTTCATCAATGAGGCGTGACTTGCCCGGCAACGGAGACCTGCCAATGACAATGGACTCCAGTCTTTGAATCAACCCCCGGTCTTTGCCTGTGATTTTGGCGATTTTTCCCAAGAGTATTCTGTCATTCTCAATGTCTGTCTTTTCAAAGATCTTTATCACGGTCGTATCAGCAGCACAAACATAACCTGATATTCCCAGCGCGAAGACGGTGACTGACAGACTGAAAGCAAGAATCGAAAAGAAATTTGGACACTGCATTCTCATGTCTTACCGTTTAACATTATTCGCCATTTGCAACATCTCATCTGCTGTCTGAATGGCCTTACTATTGATCTCGTAACCCCTTTGGGCAATGATCATATTCACCATCTCATCGACCACACTGACGTTCGACATCTCTAAGTATCCCTGGGCGATCGTCCCGAAGCCGTCTTCCCCGGCTATGCCAGTTATAGCATCACCTGAAGCTGATGTTGGAAGATATAAGTTCCTACCGATACTATGTAATCCGGCAGGGTTAACGAATCTCGAAAGCTGAATGGTTCCGATCTCACTGGGCAATGTTTCTCCCGCCTGCAAGACTGAAACCGTTCCGTCTGTTCCCACCGAAATCATGCTGCTATCAGACGGGACAGCGATCTCCGGCTCCATCAAAAAGCCGTCAGAAGTAACAATCCGCCCTTCACTATCCAGTTTGAACGCCCCCGCTCTGGTATATGTAACCTCTCCATTGGGATGCAAGACCTGAAAAAAGCCATTGCCTTCAATGGCCATGTCCAGCTCATTCTGGGTTTGCTGGTAATCTCCCTGAAGAAAAATCTTCTGTGTGGCTACCGGCCTTGTTCCGTGACCCAACTGAATTCCGGTAGGCACCTGAGTCCCCTGCGAGGAAGCAGAGCCTGCCGGACGCAGGGTCTCATACAATAAATCCTGAAAATCGGCTCGGCTTCTCTTAAAACCCGACGTATTTACATTGGCCAAATTGTTTGAAATAACATCAATGCTTAGCGTCTGGGCCTGCATCCCTGAAGCTGCTATCCATAGAGTGCGTATCATTCCAACCTCCCTTAATTGATCCTTTTTTCACGCCAACCTTCCAACCTCGTTGATTGCTTTAGAGGTTACTTCATCGATAGACTGGATCACTTTCTGATATGACTCATATGCCCTGAGCACTTCTATCATCTCTGTCATTCCCCTTATGGCGTCTACATTCGAAAGTTCAATAAACCCCTGCATTACTTCAGTCCCTTCGGCCTCGCTTTCAATCTTGCCGCTACCCGCATG
>JAXHTA010000094.1:0-10470 GCA_034190285.1 Thermodesulfobacteriota bacterium
GAAGGAACTTAACAGACTGATAAAACAAAACAAAGGCAGGAAATCATGACCATTGCACTATTCTGTCCCTTCTGCAGTTTTTCCAGAAAAGTCCCGAGAGAAAAGATACCCGTGGGCGCCAAGTGGGCGACCTGTCCACGCTGTGGACAGAGGTTTGAGTTTCCCACGTCAGAAAATGGTGTCGGCTCTGGAAATCCTGAGGCAGAGGAAGCTGAAAATGGCTCCATGCGCCAGGGTTCACCCTGGGAAAACCGTTCCATCCTTGGCCTCTGGCAGGGAGTATTTTTGACCTTCAAGGCCGTTCTTCTCTCCCCTGATAGCCTCTTTAGAACGCTGACTTTCAGAGGTGGTATCAGGGAACCGCTTGCGTTTGGCCTTTTAAGTGGCTCCCTTGGAAGCATGTTCAGTCTATTCTGGGTTGTCTTGACGTGGTCTGACAAGCTGCCTTCCTTTGATCAGCCTCTTTTTGGCCTGTCTGCCATGGCCTTGGTCTTTATTATCGTGCTAGCTGTTATTCCCTTTTTGGTCATATTGGGTATGTTCATTTCAAGTGGCATCTTGCACCTGTCACTGCTTATTGTTAGGGGAGGAAAAAACGGATATGAGGCCACTTTTAGGGTGGTATCCTACTCCCAGGCCACCCAGGCGTGGGGCTTGATACCTTTTGTAGGCGGTTGGGTGGGCTGGCTATGGCGGCTTATTGTTCAAATCATAGGACTGCGTGAGATACACGAGACTTCCCACTTGCGTGTGATCATAGCTCTTCTAATTCCTGTGGCCGTCCTTTTTCTCCTGTTAATAGGCGCAGTGATACTTTTATTGATGTTTATCGGTCACTTCGATCTAGGCCGACTATGGTCCTGAACGTCTTTCTTCTGTGCCTTGGTATTGCGCTTCTCTATTCCGGCTCAGAATGGATGGTCAAAGGGGCGGCATCTTTGGCCCTTTCTTTTTCCATTCGTCCTGTTTTGGTTGGACTGACAGTTGTTGCCTTCGCAACTTCGGCCCCGGAACTGCTTGTTAGCCTTATTGCAGCGGTCATGGGGTCCAGCGGTGTTTCTCTGGGCAATATCCTTGGTAGTAACGTGGCCAATATCGGCCTGGTTCTTGGTGCAAGCGCAATGGCAAGGACCCTAACGGTGGACAAGAAACTGGTACGCCGAGAAATCCCTTTTATGGTCAGTGTGTCAGGGCTGTTTTGGGTCATTTGCCTGGATGGACGGGTTGGGAGAATAGACGGCATCATCCTGTTGGCGGGATTGGCCTTCTTTTTGATTTTGGGCATCAAGACTGCCGGGAATTCCCACAAGACAGGCGGTAAGGTCTTAGAGGTACAGGGCAAGAAAAACTTCTTTTACATTTTTCTCGTCCTGGTTGGGATGGTGGGTCTGGTTGTTGGCGCTCATCTGATTGTCGACTCGGCCATCTTCATAGCCAGGCGCCTGGGACTGAGCGAGATCTTTATCGGCCTTTCAATTGTGGCCGTGGGGACATCTCTGCCCGAGCTGGCCACGTCGGTCGTGGCTGGACTCAGAGGAGAGCACGATCTTTCCATCGGAAACATTGTGGGAAGCAATGTCTTTAACATATGTATGGTTATGGGAACAGTGGGGCTGCTGAATCCCATGTCCGTGGATATGAAGCTCATGGCATTTGAATTCCCGGCCATGCTCCTTTTAACCCTGATTTTGCTGATCTTTGCCAGGACAGGCTCAACAATCACCAGGGCGGAAGGGTTTCTTTTCACGCTCAGTTTTTTTTTATTTGTTGGCCTGTCATACTGGCTGGGATGATGCTTCACCTTTTCTTTTCCACTCGGGGTCTTTGCGGTGAACCATTAAGAACGGATACTGAATATTGGCGAATAAGATCGATTACGAAAATGTCCTGAATCCCGCCCAGTTGGAGGCGGTCATGACCCACAAGGGGCCTATTCTGGTTATCGCCGGGGCCGGCAGCGGGAAGACCAGGACACTGGTCTACCGTGTGGCACGCCTGGTGGAGACGGGTGTTCCTCCCGAGTCTATTCTGCTTCTTACGTTTACCAGAAAGGCAGCACGGGAGATGCTGGATAGGGCAGCAGGGCTTTCAGACGCTAGATGCAGATTTGTGTCCGGAGGCACCTTTCATTCCCTTGCTCTGCGCGTCTTAAGAAGCCATGCCGAACTCATAGGATTTATGAATACATTCACAATCCTGGACCGTTCCGATATGGAGGAGATCATTCATTCCCTTGTCCCCGAACTCGGAATGCCTAAAGGTACCCCCCGGTTTCCGAAACGGGGAACGATCGCCAATATTCTGAGTAAGGCCGCTAATGTCCGGAAGTCTGTTGATGATATCATGACGGACGAATATGGGCAGTTTCTACAATTCGTACCGCAGATAAACAGACTGGGAATGCTTTACAGGGACTACAAGAAGACCAATCAACTCATGGATTATGACGACTTGATCCTGAATCTGCTGAAGCTATTGAAAGAGAATGTTGATATTCGCAGGGATCTCAGCCGGAAATACAGCTATGAAATGGTGGATGAGTATCAGGACACCAACACCATCCAGTCGGAAATTGTCGGATGGCTGGCCCATGAACACCGCAATGTAATGGTTGTGGGAGACGATTCCCAATCCATCTATTCGTTCAGAGGCGCCGATTACAGGAACATGTTTGATTTTCCGCTACTTTTTCCCGAGGCAAAGATCATTAAGCTGGAAGAGAACTACCGGTCCATACAACCGATTCTTACATTCACCAACGCCTTGATGGGACAGGCCGCAGAGAAATATACAAAGTGCCTTTTTACAAGGCGCACAGGAGGTGAACGTCCGAAAATCATTGACACTAGGACCGAGCCTGAACAGGCAATGTTCATTTGCCGCCACATAAAAGAGCTGATGCAGCAGGGTAGACCTATCAGCGATATGGCGGTACTATTCCGGGCCGGCTATCATTCTTTTGAGGTGGAGGCCGAACTGACCCGCCAGGGAGTAAATTACGTGAAGTATGGTGGCTTTAAATTCCTGGAGTCAGCCCATATCAAGGATTTTCTGGCCCATCTCAGGGTCATAGTGAACGGAGACGAGGCCGTAAGCTGGGTTCGTATCCTTAGACTGGTAAAGAATATCGGTCAGGCGAAAACCCAGACCATTATAAAGTGGATGAAGGCCAATCGGATTTCTCCCGAGAGATTGCTGGAATGGCCCGGAGCAGCCAGTAATGTTAAAGGTTTGAAGCCTCTTTCCGAGCTTCTTGGCCGCTTGGCGGCCCACAAAGGAAAACCGTCCGAGGCGGTTGAACTTGTCATGGACTATTACCTCCCCATTCTGAGGGAGAAATTCGACGATTACCCGAGGCGGCAGAAAGAACTGGAACAGTTGATCCCGATGGCCGGCCGTTACAAGAAACTTAAGGGCTTTTTGGACGACCTGGTTTTGGAACCACCGGCCGGTCCTGCTGATATCGATTCGGGGGAAAAGGCTGAATCCCTTACCCTGTCCACGGTCCATTCGGCGAAGGGACTTGAATGGCCGGTAGTGTTGATAATTTGGGTCATGGACGGACGGTTTCCTCCCGCCAGGGCCTGCGATGATCCCCTGGCCATGGAGGAGGAACTGCGCCTGATGTATGTTGCGGCCACCAGGGCCAAGGATGAGTTGATTATGTGCTATCCCGGCCAGGAATCTGCGCCTTCATGGGCCCTCTACGGCAGGCCGGGGAGTGGTTTCAGAAATGGTGTTTCTTCCTTAATAGCGGACCTCGGCCAGGACATAGTATCTTATGAATCAGCAGGATTTCCGGCAAGAATACCGATCGGCGAATCGAAGAGAAAGGACTCATCATTGAATGGCGAGGGGACGCCAAATGGTCCGGAGAGAAGAGAATACCGGGAGCATGGAGAACCGTTAGGATTTTCCCAGGGCGATAGGGTGAACCACCCGGCGTTTGGCGCCGGTGTCGTATCGAAATTCGTGTCAAATGACAAGGTGGAGGTGCTCTTCAGGAATGTGGGGCGCAAGCTCCTTCACCTAGAGTATACGACCCTTGAAAAAATCTGAAAAGGCCGGTCACAAGGCCGCAGGTGAGACTATTCCCTCCTCTTGAATCTTATCCTAATAGGGGTAAGCTCAAGTCGAAAACGTATTCGCAATTGATTGATGAGGAAACGTTCATAAGAGAAATGGATCATGTCCGGCCTGTTCACAAATACAACAAAAGTAGGCGGCCGGGTTCGGGCCTGTGTTGCGTAAAGAAACTTCAGCCTTCCGCGACCGACCCTGGGGGGTGGATGTCTCTCTATCATTTCCCTTAAGGCTTTATTGACCGCCGGCGTGCCTATCCTTTGAGAAAATTGCAGGGAGAGCTGATCGATTTTCCCAAAAAGTTTCATGACTTTTTCCCCTGTCAGGGCCGAGAGATTGATCCGGGGGGCAAAGGAGACGAATTTCAACTTTCTGTCTATCTCATCATCCAGGCGTTCTTGTCTTCGGACATCGCCTTTGATCAAGTCCCACTTGTTAACTACAAGGATAACACCCTTGCCTTGTTCAAGCGCATAGCCACAGATTCGGGCGTCCTGGTCGGAGATTCCCTGCGAAGGGTCCAGGAGAACTGCGGCCACATGACAGCGGTTGAGGCTCTTGATGGCCTTAATCATTGAGAATTTGTCAATTTTCTCCCTAACCCTCGCCTTTCTTCGTATACCTGCCGTATCTATCAACAGATATTCGTTCCCGCGATAGGAGAAGAGGGTATCCACAGTATCACGTGTGGTCCCGGGCAGTTCGCTCACCACGAGACGGTCAAGGCCCAGGATGCGGTTAATCAGAGAGGATTTGCCCGTGTTTGGTCTTCCGAGAACGGCTACTCTGAGCTGGCTCTCTTCACTTTTTTCCGGTTCAGATTTCCGGAGGTCGCTGACCAACTCATCCATAAAGGGTCTGATTCCATATCCGTGGGCTGCAGAAACGGGATACACTGGTTCCATGCCAAGCCTGTAAAAATCAAGGCTCATATGGTTGTGTTCAGGCCCGTCCGTCTTGTTGACAACCAGGAGTGTTTTCTTCCTGCTTCGGCGCAAGATGTCCGCAATTTCTTCGTCACCAGGAATCAGACCCTGCCTTCCGTCCACCATGAAAATTACCCTATCGGCCTCGGCTATTGCCTTTTCCACTTGATCCCTGACCTTGGCGATCAAAGGGTCGCTGCCCAGGTCATCGAATCCTCCTGTATCCACAATGGCCATGGGTACGCCGTTATAGTTTGTTGAGGCATAGAGCCGGTCTCTTGTGACGCCCGGGCGGCCGTCGACAAGGGCGTCCCTGGACCTTGAGAGGCGATTGAACAACGTGGACTTGCCCACATTGGGTCTGCCGACTATGACTATGATCGGCGTCATGATATGAGAGACTCCTTGAAATCTGGAAATGCCGGTATGATTCTTCCGGATTCAGGAAAGTCCTCAAGCCTTCGTAAGATCTTTTCAGTTCGATTCCGAAGATTGATTGCCGCAGATGGCTTATCCCTTAGGATATGTGATAGCGCAGAAAGAAATTTGGTTCTGCCGGAAGGAATAAATTGAACCTTCACGAGGGCTCCTTGGCCAACAGACGCAGGAGTTCTTTTTCGTGTTCAGATTTTTTATAGGCATCGAAACTAATCATTACCGCTGTTGCCCGCCCCCTCTGTGTAATACCCAATGGTTCGTCATTGTTTCGCAATTGTTTCAATAGCTTGGCAGCATCATGCCTCAAATCGCTTACATGAATGATATTTGATGGCTTTTCCTTAGCGTACCGCCTATTGTGTCCATAATCGTACCACTAACCGACCTATAAAGCAAGCGTTTGGGCAATTAAGATGACATGGTATGTATACGCCGACGAGCTTATCGAAAAAGCTCCAACAAGCCAATTTGAACGATTTTTCATTAATAAGAAGAAATCGAAGCATATTCCGATGATCTCTTTTCACCCGAAAATTCTGATAATTCCTGGCACGCCCAGGATTATCTCTAGGCCAGGGGTTTTCTTTGATTCAGACCTGTCGAGCGTCCCGATTATAACTTGACTTAATGACACGAATGTGGGTAAGTTTTTTCTCAATTTTGCATTCAACGTCCTTATAGTAAAATAGCCTTAAGTTATGCCCACCAAATACGTTATCGTTAGTGGCGGTGTCCTGTCCGGCCTCGGCAAGGGAATTGCCGCCGCCTCAATCGGTCATCTGCTTTCATCGAAACTCAAGTTTGTCCCCATAAAATGTGACGGGTATCTTAACGTTGATCCCGGTACCATGAACCCTTTTGAGCATGGAGAGGTTTTTGTTCTTGATGACGGGGGAGAGGTGGATATGGATTTCGGACACTACGAGCGATTCCTGGGTGTTACCTGTAAATCCAAATGGAACCTGACCATGGGCAAGGTATTTGACATGGTAAGGAAAAAAGAGAGAAATGGAGATTATTTAGGGAAGACCGTCCAGTATATACCTCACGTAACCGATGTCATAAAAAACCATATATTTGAAGTTGCCTTGGAAGAGAAGCCGGATCTGGTGATCGTTGAAATCGGGGGGACTGTGGGGGACATAGAAAATGAGCTCTTTTTAGAGGCGATGAGGCAGATGAAAGAGGATGTTGGCAGGAATAATATTATTTACATTCATCTGACTTACGTGCCTGTTCCCTATGGTGTGAACGAACAGAAATCCAAACCCACCCAGCAAAGTGTGAACCTGCTCAAACAACGGGGGATTTTTCCGGATATCATTATTGGCAGATGCTCTCAGGTCCTGACAGACGGGATCAAGTCAAAAATTTCCAGTTTCTGCGATGTTCAGCCCGATGCGGTGATTACCGGGCTGGACGTGGAAGACATATATGAGATCCCGGTCATTTTTGAACAGGAAGGCCTGCCGGAGATCATTCATAAGAAACTCAACATATACAGCCCCCCTGACCTGGGTAAATGGAAATTGCTGATAGACAATATCAGGAACCCTGAGAAAGAGATTACGGTTGCCATGTGTGGAAAGTACACCGAACTCGAGGATTCCTATGCCTCTATAATCGAGTCTTTCAATCATTGTTCGGCGCACCTAAGTTGCAGGATAAACCTCAAGTGGGTGGAAACGACGGGACTGGAAGACACCAGTTTTCTGGATGAGATAGATGGCGTGGTCATACCGGGCGGTTTTGGATCCAGAGGTACGGAAGGGAAAATCGAGATAATCCGTTTGGTGAGGGAGCGGGATATCCCGTTTTTGGGCCTTTGCCTGGGTCTCCAGTTAGCGGTTATTGAATTTGCAAGGGGTGTCTGCGGCTTGAACGAGGCAAATTCTACGGAGATGGATCCAGATACACCCTATCCCGTCATCGATATTCTGCCGGAGCAAAAAGGTGTCACCGAGAAGGGCGGGACAATGAGGCTGGGGGCCTATCCGGCCTTGTTGGAGGAAGGATCCGTTGTCTGTTCCCTTTATGGCGAAAACGAGGTCTCAGAAAGACACAGGCACCGGTATGAGGTGAATCCTGAATACCATTCTATCATTGTTGAGAATGGAATGGTCTTTTCCGGGAGGTCCAGGGACGGGAGACTAGTCGAATTCATTGAATTGCCCAAACTAAGGTTTTTTGTCGCCACCCAGGCCCATCCAGAACTCAAATCAAGGATGGAAAAGCCCGCCCCGCTATTCCACGGATTCGTCAAGGCGTGTTTGAGTTGAAGCGGCTGGTACCGGCTGACTTCCTGGTTTTTTCAAACACTGTTTGACCTGGTTCGCCTAGATCCTACCTGATTCAGGTTCACAAATGGGAGATTCCTCATTTGCTTTTTCTTGCTCCCTGACCACTGAACTACATGAACTTTTATTTTTTGAGCAGTCATTTCGTGTATCGTGTCTTCGTGCCTGCATGTGCAGACGGCAAATCCGACAGGAATTTTCATCTTTGATTGAAGTGTCTCCTGAAGGCATTTCTTTAGGCCTGCCCAGGGGTAAACGGGGACCCTCTCAGGGGCCGGTAAAAGAAGGTTAACATCAATGACCAAGAAATACCGAGTAGTTTTTCATTCTCTGGCAAAGGACATCAAGACTTTTGAGACACAAATGAAAAGGTTGGGCGTGCCTGTGGATATTGTGGAATACATGATCAGAAAGGCCCCGCTTATCTTGAAACAGGATCTGACCCTTGAGGCCGCAAGGCAATACGCCGATTCCGTTCTCAAGGCAGGGGGCAGGGTGACGATCCAAGAACACGGGCGCCTTTTAAGATCAAGGCATATCGATCGCTCAGTCCCGATTGTTTCATTCGAGGACTTTACCATGTGTCCTCGATGTGGCTTCAAGCAGCCAAAGGGAAAAAACTGTGTCAGGTGCGGGGGCATACTGAAGAAGCCGGGAAAAGTGAGGGAGCCGGAAAATGTCGCAGGTCATTGATTTGGAAGAGGGCCGTTTGCTGCTGATGGTCAAGAGGAGCTTCCGTAACTGGAAAAGCCGCTTCAAGGAAGAATTTGGCCGTGAGACGCGACTTTCCCAAATTTCTACGGCAACGCTCTCCTACCTGGCACAGGGCAGGGATAAAGGGACGTTCTATCTTTATGATCTGATTATGAACCTCAACAACCTAGGCTCGGGATTTGAGTTCAATGAATTGAGTCCAAAGAAAAAGATGGCTGTTATTGACCAGTATCTTTTCTTGCTGGACAGGGTTCGTCTTGAATGCATGAAAAGGATGGGGTGGCTTGATAGCTATCCCGGTGACGAATTTGCTTTGGTGGAACTGATCGCACAATTCGATAAGCTGGCTCCCGGTCTTCAGGCAAGAGTCCCAAATCTCAGCCGTAATCATCCCGACTACATGAGATATGCCGCAATGGATACTCTTGATAGGGAGGCTTTTGTGAGGAAGTTGATACCAAAGGCCCTTGAAGAAATTCAGTATTACTTGGCGACTCTGTAACCCTTGTCGTTTGCCCTGCCCCTTTCTTTCCTGTATTTGGTAACTTCTCAAAAAGTCCGGGAGAACAAAAGAGACCCACATGCCCCTTGGATAGGAGGATATACCCGGACTTTTTGAGAAGTTACTGTATTTGTCCTCAAGACCCGGAAAATTTGGTTGAAACGACCATTTGTTTTATCTAATATTGCCCCATGGAGGATTACAAAAAACAACTGGCCCTGACCCTGGCCGAGACCGAAGCCCTTTTTTTTGACAGGGATCTTATTTTGAAGGATGGACGTCCAACTCCATATTTCGTCAATATGGCCATGTTCAAAACCGGCCGCCTGGCCCTCGAGATGGGCTCGTTTTTTGCCGGAATGATGATATCACGAGATCTTGTCAGGGATACGGACATCATTGTGGGCCCATCCTACAAGGGAAGCGCCATTGCCATGGCCACAGTCATCTCACTTTGGAAAGACCATGGCCAAGAATTATTCTTCGATTATGACAGAAAGGAGGCCAAGACCCATGGTGAGGCGACCGCTTCTGGGAGCATGTTTGTCAACGGGACGTTTTTTGATGGATGCCGCATATTTATCGTGGACGACGTGGCTACTTCCATGACTACCAAATACGAACTCTTAGAGAAAATTGGTGCCGAGGAACGTGCCCGGGGAGCAACATGTTACGTGGTCGGCATTGGGATCGGGATAGACAGGGAACAGGCAGACCCAGTCTACGACGAAGAGGGGGGGATAATCCCTGGCCGGACGGGTCCAAATGCCATCGCAAGATTTGTTTTTGAGACCGGTATCTCTGTTCATTCCGTGGCCGGCATCCGAGAAGTGGTGGAATATCTTTATCAGGAAAAGGTCCCAGTTATGGTCCATGGTAAGAGGAGGCCATTAGATAGAAAGACAAAGGCGGAATTTGATGAATATATAAGCATCTATGGGGTTGACGGTGACATTACCTAAACTAATAACGTCCGATCATAAAGACTTGCCTTCCATTATTAAGAATATCCTGGAAACCAGAATACCAAAGTTCATCCGTGACGAGCCGCCCGCTTACAGACACGCTGGTGTATTGATCCCACTATTGGAGGAAGACGGCATCTATAAGGTCATCTTCACCAAGAGGACCGATACTGTGGAACACCATAAGGGCCAAATCTCCTTTCCCGGCGGTTCTGTCGATGAGGAAGATGTATCCGTGGAGCAGACAGCTTTGAGGGAGGCTCGTGAGGAGATTGGCCTTGAGACGGAAGACGTGGAGATGTTGGGAAGGATCGACGATGCCCTGACCCTGGCATCAAAGTTCATTGTCCATCCTTTTGTAGGCCTTATCCCTTATCCGTATGATTTTTCCGTCAGTCCAAGCGAGGTTGAGACGCTGATCATGGTGCCGTTAGATGTCTTTCGACTGGAAAGCGCGGAGACAAAAAGAGATTACGTGGAATTCGAAAACGTGACCTACCGGAGCCCGGTCTATGCATACAACGACAACCTGATCTGGGGGGCGA
>JAXHTA010000095.1:0-10436 GCA_034190285.1 Thermodesulfobacteriota bacterium
GCCAGGGTCCTGGCGGAGGCCGGTACCTCCGTTCCGGTCAATGGACCGGTGGCAAAGACAATCTTGTTTTCGGGATCAAACGGCAAGGTGTCCTGAGATACCTCATCTAGCATAACCTTGTATCCGATTCCAGAGCCACCGATAAATCTTTCGCCGTATCTGTGATAAGTCGGCTCTGAAGCTGTGGTCCTGTCCGTTAAATTGACCCTCAAGACCTTTCCCATCCATCCATAAGCCCCTTTCATGATTTAGCCCCCTTATTTCCCCACCCTTTATCATCTGCATCATGGGTGAGTTTTTATTATCCATTTTCCGACAGCCCAGATACCGAAGGCGCCGGTTGCCAGAACTGCCGAACACAGTAGGAAGGGTGTCTTTATGCCAGCGCTCTCAGTAAGAGCGCCTCCCAGCCAGGGGCCAAGTAAATACCCCAGAGAGAAGACCCAACTGTTCAGTCCATAGGCGACGCCCTGGTCAGAGGGTTTAACGCCATCAGCAATCAGAGGGTAAGTAGGGGTAAATACCATTGCTGATGAAATCCCCATAATCATGAATAACAACACCCAGGGAACTATTGTGACAAAACGGAACGGAACGGGAATGACTACGGCAGTCATTGAGAGTCCCAAAACCATCGGGAACGTCCTGCCCATTCTGTCGGACCAGGCGCCGATTATTGGCTGAACAACCACAAAGAAGATGCCGAAGATCCCGAACAGGAGCCCTACCGTAATTCTCCTACATTGACAGCTTGTCATGTATAAAGGAAACAGCGTCTCCAACATTCCCAGGGCAAAATATAGGAAGCTGATTGCGATACAGGCTGCCTGAACCTCTCCTTGCATCAGCACCCTTTTCAGTTTTTCTTTCAGATTCGAGTATTCCTTCTTAAAAGGGGTCTTTTTCAAATAGATCAGGGAGAGAAAAAACAAAAGGGAGGAGAAAGCGATGCAGGCATAGAAGGGGGTGTGTATGGACCCCAAACCACCGACGACAGGCCCTAGAATAGTGCCTATCCCGGTGGATATGGTGACAGAACTCATCTCGATGCCTCGTTTGCCCTCACTGGCAGCGGCAGCGGCAAGGGGGAGGGCGGCGGCCCAGGTGCAGGAGGCTGAAAGGCCTTGCAGCATTCGGCTGACAGTTAGTTGCGGCAGGGAGTGAGATGTGGCAAATAGAATGGAGGATATCCCTAAGAGAAACATTCCTGACACTATCAGGTGCTTTTTCCCATACCTGTCCACCATTAAACCAAATGGAAGCAAGGTCAAAAGGAGTACAAGAGAGTATGAAGCAAACAGAAAACCGATTTGGCCTTCAGATGCCCCCAGTTCTTTGGCGTAAATGGGAAGAATGGGGATGACGATGCCGTACCCAATCATATCTATAAAGATCACTGCGCAGGCAAGGGCCAGCATCTTCTGTCTTTCGGTCAGAAGACCCACGGCTTATCCTTCCCCTCCTAATTCCTAATAGGAGCCAAGTGCCCTTTTCAACCTGGCCCTGGCCAGGTTGTGATCATAGAGGGAATTGTAGTAATTGGTTCTGGCCTGGGTCAGGAGGGTCTGGGCATCAAGGACCTCGGTAGACGTGGTGACCTGGGCCTTGTAACGTTCCTGGCTGACCCTTAAATTCTCTTCGGCCTGCTCAACGGCCTTGCGTGTAGTCGGGATATTTCTTGCCGCCTCATCCAGGTCCAGGAGGGCGTCCTTCAGTTCCAGCCGTATAGTATCCACCAGGGCCATCTTTGTCTTTGTCAGTTCGTTTTTGAGGCTTTCCCTTTCTTTTATTGAATAATGGGTCGTGCCCCATTCCCAGAAAGTCCAGGTGAAAAGGGCCATCGCTTCCCATCGCCCGGCATCGTGAAAGTTGCTGCCTGATACTCCCGGCTCATCGCCTTCCTTGATATAGTCGTATGTAAGGGCGACTTCCGGGTAATTCTTGCTCTTGGTCAGCCTTATCTCCTGGTCTATCTGAAGGATACTGATATCAAGGAGCTTCATTTCGGGGCGCGTCATGAGAGCCTCCTCCAGGTAGTCGTCAAACTCCCCTGTCTCAGGTTTGAAAGCCAGGATATCTTTTATCCGTATAGCAGTATCTATTGGTCTGGATAAAGCGGCATTAAAGGCAAAGCGGGTCAACCGAGAGGCATTCAGCACCTTTACGAGATCGTGTTGCGCGTTTGCCAACTCCACCTCCGCCTTTAAAAGATCGTTTACGGGGATCATCCCGACCTCGTAGAAACTACTGGCAACTTTGACATGGGATTCCAATGCCTCCACCGCCTTCTTGGCCACATCAACTAACTTGTCAGATTCTAATATCCCGAAATACCCCTCTTTTACTCTAAGGGCTAAGGCAATCTTTTCCAGTTCAACCTCCATCTTAGATTGATCAACGCCCAACTTGGCCAGTTGATAAGAACTGATCAAGGAAAAGCCTGTAAAGAGGGGCTGCGTCACCGTGCCTTTCCACTGATAATTGTCCTTGGGAGCCAGGGAGAAATCCCTCAATGCCGGAGTAGAGGATCTGATTATTGGCTCCTCGCTCAGCCTGGTGTAACCGTAACTCGTGCTCAATTTGGGCAGAAACTCTGCTCTGGCCTGGCGCTTGATGTATTCCGCCTGGTCGGGTTTTTCCTCCATTGCCCTGAGCGCCCAGTTATTGGCAAGGGCTTCCGTGATGCTTTCCTCCAGGGTAGCGATCTTCTCCTCTTGAGCAAGCCCGACTCCGGCAGGCAGAAAAATCAGAGTTGAGAAACAAAGAAACATCCGCAAAACCAACGGGGCTTTAGACTTAATCATTACATCCCTCCGGGAAGATAGATAGTACATGCTATAACTTGCCCGTTAATGTGAAGAGGGCATCTTCAAGCCACGAGTTCAGAAACGAGCAATTCTCTGCAAGATCAAGAAAGTAAAGGAATTATGCGGAAACGTACTTCAGCACGTTGTACCAAAAATCCAGCATGCTAACCTGTCTGTGTGAGCAAACACACATGCAGGCGCCAAGATTTTGAAACCGGGAACCCGCCCGAAGGTGCGGCGCTGAACGCGGCTTGACCGCCAAAAAAAGGCCATTTATGGGTGGACACTACTAAGTAACCGAATTGTCATTTGTGTATGGGCGCAAACCAAGCATTTTCGCCGAGATCAAGGCGCACGGTCCCACCTTTGAGGGATTAACCGCATGAATCTATTAGAATATTTTGAGGGTCAAAATTTGAGCCCAATAAAGAAAAACGGGAAAAATACCATTCTATTCCGCGCACTTTAAGGTCTATCATGTTTACTTAGACTATGGCTGAAAAGATGTCAATGCAAACTTGTTTGGCCTCATTTCCATCCCAGATTTCCTGAATGAAGTCTGAAGGACCCGTGAAGTGCGACCATACCGGGACTCCTTGACAGTTCAGGTGATGTCAATTACAGTGATTTAGTTAAGGAAGTAAGTACCGGAAACCACCGAAGGATGCTTTCTATGGCCAATTACAGATCCAAGTACTTGTGGCTTGCCCTTATCATTTTTTTTCTTCTTGTGTGGTCCAAGAGGGATGACTTTTTCGATTTTTTGAGTCCGACACCAAGCCCTGAATCGCTCGATTTCAATCGCCCTGTAAACGAATCTGAACCAAGCCCAGTCATCGTCTCTGCTGATGAAGAAATCAACGTGGATGTCTTTGAAAAGGCTCATCCGGCAGTCGTGAATATCGCAACAACGACCCTTGGTATGAATTTCTGGCTGGAAATCATTCCGCAGCAGGGGCAGGGTTCGGGGTTTATTATAGATAGGGAAGGGTACATACTGACAAATAATCATGTTGTGGCCAAGGCCCAGAAGATAACTGTGACCATGTCCGATGGGTCAAGGGTGCCTGCAACACTTGTTGGCAGGGATCCCGCTTCCGACCTAGCCGTCATAAAGATCTCCTCCAGATACGCGAACGTGGTGGCCGCCCTGGGTGATTCTGAAAAGATCCAGGTCGGGCAAAAGGCGATTGCCATTGGAAATCCATTTGGTCTTTCCCATACACTTACTACGGGCATCGTCAGCGCCCTCAACAGGGGTATCAGAACCAAGGATGGCTATCAGATAGATGACCTGATCCAGACTGACGCCGCTATAAACCCCGGCAATTCCGGCGGCCCTCTTCTTAATTCCAGCGGGAAGGTTATAGGCATCAACACAGCAATCTTCAGTCTGTCGGGCGGGTATCAGGGTATTGGTTTCGCCATACCCATTAATCGGGCCAAATATGTTGCCACAAACCTGATCACCTCCGGCAGGGTGGCCAGACCATGGCTTGGCATAAGCGGGATTTCCGTGACGCCCGGGCTTTCAGAGGGGCTGGACCTCGGCGTTAGTGAGGGTGTGTTGGTTGTTGAGGTTGTAAGAGGCAGCCCGGCGGATCAGGCCGGGTTGAGGGGAGGTAATAGAGAGGTGATCGCCGGAGGTCTGAGGCTGCTTTTGGGAGGAGATATTATTATAATTATTGATGGCCGCGAGATTTTCGACATGAAAGAGCTGGTTCGGATAATTGACAAACACAGGATCGGCCAGACCGTGACCCTGGGAATTATCAGGGATGGACGTCCTCTGGAACTTGGCGTCCTGTTGGCGGAAAGGCCTTAACCCTGATGTTGCATAAATCTTTGGCTCAAAAACGCTCGCTTTGTATCAGGCCGTCAAGAAACGTTATGCCATTTTCAGGATTTCACCGTATGTTTAATACGCTTTCGCCCCTGAAAATGTCCTGACGTCCCTTGCTGACCTAATCCAAAGCGTTTTGAACTCAAATTCTATGCAACCTTAGGGTTAACGCCCAGCAGCCAACCCGGGAGGTTGACATAGAGGTCATTAAACTGGGAAACGACCCCGAAGGGGTGGGACTGAGCAACATGAGAGCGCACAGAGGTGGGCACTAGCTTGCCGTCTTACCTGCTGCGAGTGCCTTGACAGCGTCGGTAGTCATGGCCTTTCCGCCAATTCCCCAATCGCCACTCTTGACCTCTTCGATAACGACCCAGGTGACCTGACGCATGTTCTCACCTTCCATGGAGACCATCACATCAGTCAGTTTTTGAATCATCTCCTGCTTCTGCGTCTCAGAAAAGACGCCCTCGATAAGCTTGACCTGAAGAAGAGGCATGGTAATTCTCCTTTGTTCGATGTTTTATCTGGTGCCGTGGGCACGGCCTGCTGGCCTTTTAAGGGAAGTTAGACCAAATCCGGTTTGCTTTGTCAAATTCCAGAATGTGGTTAACGCCCTAATTTGTATCTGGATCAAAAAGGACCTCATGCGGTTGGCCCTCGCTGCCCCCTGCAAGGGATAAATGACAGGGATTGTCGTGTGCTGATTAATTCGTAAGTTCTCAAGAAGTCCGGAAAAACAAAAGGGCCATGTGGGTCTCTTTTTTAAGGGCCGCAAAGTCTTGCCTCATTTCAGGAAACGGCGGTGTTGCCGTAAAATTCATCCGGGGACAGCCCCATGGGAAGCCCACTTAATAAACCGCCGGCCTTTCCGCCTGTACTGAGGTAGTATTTAATTAGCCAGGGGGCGTTAGACGTGCGGCGTAAAAATTTATGTTGCGGCCTTTAAAGAAGAGACCTACGTGGCCCTTTGATAGGAGGATATACTTGATTTTTTGATGAGTTACATTAATTCAATGTAAAGGCGCGTAAGAATAGCGGAGACGAATATCACCTACTCGTTCTCAAGGATGATGTCGGCGTAAGCGAACCCATTTCGATCCACGACCTCACCAACCTCAACCTGAATTCGTTCATCAAACATCGGTCCGCCGACTACTACAGTGTGAATCTCTCCGTTTTCTCCGCAGGGGTCAACTCCAGAGGGAAGTTCTTTAAGCAGGTCTCGTGACCAACGGCGGCCCGCAAGATGCGCCGGCAGCTTCTTGAGATCTACACTGCTGACGTATGCTTCCACGCCACAAGCGAGCATCTGCTCAGCCAGTTCGGCCGTGGGGAGCCCCCACAGCGGAAAGAGGGGAACAATCCCCGTCCCTATCATTTGCCTTTCACGGTACTGCCGTACGTCTTCGAGAAACAGGTCGCCGAAGGCGATACAATCAACCCCCCTGGTCGCAGACCTTGCTATGAACTGACCCATGATCGCATTCCATTGTTCGTTGGAGCAGGGGTCGGGTATAGTAATGGTATGAAGCGCCAATCCGGAGGCTTCCGCCTGCCGAAAAAGCAGTTCTGCCCTTGTGGAGTGCATGGACACGCGGTTGAACCTCTCGTTTACCACACTGAAAATACCAGCCACATCGACAGTGGAATCCTGGCGCAGGAGATGCAATGCCCATGCACTGTCTTTGCCGCTGCTCCAACTGAGTAGTGTTTTCTTTTTCACTATTTTCCCCGCGTTAAAGAAATGGACGGATGAATTCATACCTAGTGCCCGAACGAAAACGGTCTTTTTCGTCCATATCTACGTCAGACTCAGATTTTAATCCTCGAAATACTCAATGTATTCATGCGGTTAAAATCCTCGTCTTACTTGATCTGAACGAAAAATCCTAATTTTCGTTCAGACACTACCTATTCAGGTGTTTGGGTTGAAGGCTGTTAGGTCACTTCAAACGCTCCGAGCTTTATGCCTGTCCTTTTCTCCTTGGGCTCTACAGCCTATCAAGCTGTCATGATTAATCCCAAATATCCCACGTCCACAGCCCGCCCTTAAGAACATAAATCCACGGGTAGACCGTATCGGACGTCCAGAACCAGTCCTTGTCAATCGTATAAAACCAGATATCGCTTGTGCTTTCGCCAAAGGGATATGCCCATCCGTGCTCATAGTGGTAGATCCACGTTGATATCTCATCAACCCAGAAGTAACCGAACCAGTCTATATACTTCCAGCCGTCTCCAACATCGGTGGCATCCGACCACAGGCCTGTCTCTTCTACTGAACTCTTTGTGACAGAGAACGTATTCCCTCCTTCACACCAATAGACTTCGTCAGTCCAGTACCAGGTAGAAGTACCGGAACCGGACGTGTTCGAAAATAGCGTAAAGGTAATACCCGCCGTGGTTGTTCCACCGTCCTCCCAATAGGAATAAGAGCACGTATAGGTTTGGCCACTGACAATCCCTGTTGCCGTATGCCCTTCAATTACAAGCGTGAAGCTGTTGCCGGTCTGGGTTAAAACAGCGGTATCTGTTTCATTTGGATCGGCACTGCAACCAGCATTGCCTGGATTAACCCAATTATTCGTAGTTGAATAGCTCCATGTGCCGGTTGCATCATAAGCGGCGGAGAAAGCGCCTCCGGCAAAAAAGATTTCAAGCAAGATTATCACCGCAAAAATAAGCATTCTTTTCATAGTTTCCTCCTCTTTGGTTTCTTGTCCGCAATGCCAGGTATGGCTGTCAATTTTTCACCTCATTGGCTAAAGGGTATAACTGAGTTTTTGAAGATGAACGTCCAGCATCGAACGTCCAACGCCGAATGAAAAAGCAAACATCCAATGAACAAGCCAGGGATCGATTGGGTAGACTTTTTTCGGATTGACCATGCGAGTCCGCTCTGAACGTGAATGTAAATGAACACGGAAAAAGATATAGGCATCGGAAAGGTAGTAGAGATATTCATGCAGGGAATTTCGCCCGCAGGGAATACCTTGTGATTTCCAACCGTTATAGAATCTATTAGTAAAATCTAAAAAAGTTCGGGTATTGGTTGGGAAAGGAGATATATACCCTGAAAACGTTATGATACACAATGGTTTTTTGTTAGCAGGAAGATATGACAAGCATCAAGGAGCGTTTGCATACTGAGCAATAAGTTCCCGAAGGGGAAAGATCTTGTTGGCTTTGGAGAGACGATCAATAAGGTAGTCCCAGAAGGACACGCGCAGTTTCCGACAAGTTTTCTTTGGACTTGTGAATGTGTCTCTACAACGTCGTCCCAGTTCACTGCGGGTGCTGCCGTTGACTTTGAGTCTTTTGACATATTCACGGATATCGTTTTCGTTCACATTGATATGTAAAGGAATCTCCGGTCCCGTTAAGACCAGGAGCAACTCAGCCTTATTTTCATATAGGCGGCTCAAGGCCAAGTTCAGTATTTGGTAATTTGTTTTCTGTGTAAAGATGGTAAATTCTCAAAAAGTCCGGAAAAACAAAAGGGCCATGTGGGTCTCTTTTTTAAAGGCCGCAAAGCTTTGCCTCATTTCAGAAAAAGGCGGTGTTGCCGTAAGATTCATCCGAGGACAGCCCCATAGGAGGCCCACTAAATAAACCGCCGCCCTTTTAGCCTGTATTAAGTCAGTATTTAATCAGTGCCCGAAAGAAAACTGTCTTTTTCGCCCATATCTACGTCAGATAAAATTTTGATCCTCTCCAACAGAATACTATCTTGGTGATTTGAGATGGTTTTTCTCTAATATGGTTTTCCATTTACTGGCTACAAATCCAGGAGTTGAAAAGCACGTTCCTGAAGAGGCGTGGGTTCAGTAAGCTCGTAGAGTGCAGGCCCAGCCGGATCAGACTTTACTCGACAAAGGTTACGGCTACGAGTTGCAAGTTCAGACAAGAGAGTTTGGAAGCTGTGTATTTCAAAACCGTCGGGTGTAAGGCGAAGCGTCTTTTTTCTTTTCACTGAGGCAGAGGGTTTTGCGGGTGTTACAGGATCTCTCGTCTCGCACCTCTCATCGAGTTCCTCGTCT
Source organism: Thermodesulfobacteriota bacterium (assembly GCA_034190285.1). Classification (GTDB taxonomy): domain Bacteria; phylum Desulfobacterota; class DSM-4660; order Desulfatiglandales; family Desulfatiglandaceae; genus JAXHTA01. The sequence goes on from JAXHTA010000095.1 coordinate 8,694, forward strand.
TGGAACAGAAGCGGAGCTAAGGATTTCAGCATGCGGTACTTCACGTAGTAGGCCAGCATACAAAGAAAGATGTGTGCCCGCACATGATCATCGGTACGGTGGTGAATCGGTCGTACAAGAAGATCAACTGCTTTTATGCACCTGATAGCAAATTCTACCTGTTCAAGTCTCTTATAGTTGCACACCGTGTCTTCCGCCGAGATACGTTCAGCAGTTTCACCGGTCCTAATCACATAAATTCCGTCCAAATCCGATTCACGACGGATTGACTCCTCTTTGCGTGAAAACGAAAAAACACCATCATCAATCGTTATTGCGAAGTGTTTTCCAACTTTAAAGCGATTTATTACCTTTCCCACCCTTTTTCCGATTTCATCTTTATCAAGTGGCGTCTTCGTTCGACGCTCAACTTCCTTGACTATTTTCTCAAGCCCTTTTTCGGTTGTGGCTAGAAGCTTCTATCTTTTCTGCCGTCGTTCCTCGGCCAATATGGGATTATAACAGGCCACTAACCGTTCATCCGAAAACTCGGGGGAGTAGATCTCAGCAAGGTTTCTCCAATCGAAAAGAGACATTTGCAGACTACCACTATTGACTAACTTTCGGATGGCACGAGACCGTAATGCCGAGATCCAGCCAAGCCCGGGATAATCCTTGAGTTTGTCAATTTGCGTTTGAGTGAGCATTCCCCGATCACCAACCAGCACAACACAACAAAGACCAAAACGCTTCCGAAGCTTCTCTATTCGATTCGGTACCGTACTCGGATCACCTGTGTCACCAGGATAAAACTCCACGGCCACCGGCCTGCCCACCTCGTCAGTGAGTAAACCGTACACAATAATTAACTTGCCCTTTTTCCGATCCCGGTTATGACCAAAACGGGCCAAGGGACAGGTCCGCCCCTCATAGTAACTACTAGTCACATAATAAAGTACCAACGATCCTTCCAAAAGGTGACGGGCAGCCAACTTTTTCTCAATATTACCTTTCCTCGCCAGCAGCCAGCCCATCGCATCACACAGATCGTCCTGATCGGCATCGGACATGTTGAGTTCTTCAGCTAATGTAATGGTATGCCAAAACCGAGTTGTCGCTAATTTAGAGCATGGTTGGATCAATCTCTCAGCAATCATTGCAATAACCAAATCTCGTTCCCTGCGGCGTTTGGAGAAAATGATTGAATCCAGTCCAAGCTTTTCAATAGTGCCTAATACGTCTTCAACATGGCCATGAGGAATTGTCCGCTCAACAACGAATGCCTCTCTTGCTGAAACCATGGGCTTTCCTTTGAGTAGCAATCGAAGGGCTTTAACTTTTTCTTCTGGCCAGTTGGTAAGATTGGCAATGGTGCGTTTACAAGTTTTTTTACCCTCTCTCCAACCTTCGCGGAGCAAAATGGCAGGCCGAGAATTCCGATTTGGAACTCTTTCGATATACATGGGAACATTATTGATTTCTTAAGCCACATTTTACATTGAAAATTCAAAAAGACAAAATCGCTTTTAAGAAATTTTACAGGGGTACTTCAGTTTAAGTTTATGGACACCACCTAAACCAAAGACTTACACCCAAAAAATCCTTCTTTTGAAGTTCTCTTAGTTGAAGGGTATAAATGCCATAGATTACATGATTCGTGGGATTTGAAAATATGACGAAAAAGCGCCTTTGGGTCAGAAGCTTGAGTTTGAAGTTCCGGGAAACGCTAAAGTCCAGATATCAAATGGGGAAAATCCCCCTCGG
>JAXHTA010000096.1:0-10394 GCA_034190285.1 Thermodesulfobacteriota bacterium
CTTAAAGCGCTCGATCATGTCTTGATCACAAAACCTGATGCTCTCTAGGTCGATATGTACGGCCCTTTTTATGCGCCTGCCCCCACTCAGCTGCATCCCTCGCCAATTCTTGAAGGTCTCTTCAATGAGTTTGTGGGTGGGGATAACCGTAAAGGTCTTGTCCCAGTTCTGGACCTTCACCGTATGGAGGGCTATGTCAAGGACGTCGCCGTCTGCGCCATACTTAGGCATTTCGATCCAGTCCCCCACCCGTAGCAGATCATTGGAAGTAATTTGCAGACTTGCCACAAAAGATAAGATAGTATCGCGGAAGATCAGAAGAATTACCGCAGTCATGGCGCCGAAACCGCTTAACAGCACCAAAGGCGACCTTCCCAGGAGACTACTTATGATAATGATGCCTCCGGATATATACATAATAATTTTTGAGATCTGCAGATAGCCTTTGATGGGTCGACCCTTTGATATATCAAGGGTGAGATAAAGATCCCCCAGAGCGGTTAGGAGCGTACCCAGGATCAGCAGAACAGAAAACCATATGAGGGCAACGGATATCTTCCGGACGATATCTTCGGCAAGGGGAAACATGTGGGCAGAGCTGTAGATTATGATTAGCGGCGCAATATAAGATAGTCGCCCCAAAACCGCCTTCTGAAGTAAGACATCATCCAACTTGGTTCTGGTCCGCTTCACCAGCTCCGACAGGGCCCGCAGGATGTAGTGTTTTGATACAAAGTATGAGATGAAAGCCAGGAATAATATACCCAACGCCATCAGCATGGGGGTGACGAATTGGTTTTGTTCAAGCAGGTTCTTGATGGCGTCCAATGTCATTTAACTCTCTCCTGTCCTATTCTTGTCATGCGTCTTGCAATAGCGGGTTTGACACCGCTACCCGAAGGATTCTCCTTTTAGCGTAGGCAGATCAAGCAATGAACCCTGAATCCGGGATTCTAATACTATCATTGATACATTGAGCTATCAATAGAGACTTCATCAAAGGTCCGAGCCGTACATATCTGGATTTACCGTAAAGGCCGGTCAGTACCGAAAGAAAGCGGGCATAGCCGGGGAACCTGACTACAGGTTAAGGATATAAAATCAGCGGCGCTGCAAAAAAAAACGTCTTAATGAATTTTTTTCATTTCTTGGGTTGAAAGTTCTGAAAGGAGCTGTTATCTTGCGATGGCGTTACTAACCTTATATTTACCTTAGAAAGGAGAGTGTTATGAACAAGGCTGATTTGGTCGCCGAAGTGGCAAAGATAGTGAGTACCAAGAAGGAGGCTCATGCGGCCGTGGATTGTGTCTTTTCAACAATCACTAAGGCACTAAAGAAAAAGGACACAGTTACTCTCGTTGGCTTTGGCACATTCAAGGTGGAGAAAAGAAAGGCCAGGAAAGGCAGAAATCCTCGAACAGGAGAAGCGATAAAGATAAAAGCCAAGAGGGTGCCCAAGTTCGTGCCTGGCAAGACCCTTAAGGACACAGTGTGAGGACTATTAGACGTAATCCATGATATGTGCGGCAAATGGACGGCAGAGACACTTGCTGGGGTCTTCTTCAGGAGGCAAGGAGCCCCCTCACTTTTCCCTTTACGCTGTCTATATTGCTAAAGTCCATCATCTTCTCCCACAGTTTCTTGATACGGATAAATCTCTGGAAGGAGTTCTCCCCGGGAAGGGCCGCATTCTTGGCAATGGCGATATTCTTCAAGGTTTCGGCAGCGTCGATCTCTTTTCCTTCGGCACGGTAGTGGTCGGCGAGCATCAGACATGCCCTTTCGATTTTTGCTTCGAGGTCATCCTTTAGGAATGCTCCCGGGTAGGGGTCAAGCTCTTCGGCGGTTACTCGTGCCATGTTCTTTACAGGCTCCTGATCGCGGAGCTTCGTCCTTTCAAAGACGAATCTTAATACGTCTTCGCGAAGCCGCTTCCAGACAGTGTGGGCCTTGGGAGGCGGTAGGTGTTTGATGGCCAGTGTGTTATCAAGGAAGAACTTATACCCAAACATCCTCATGTTTATGAGGTAGTCTATGTCTTCCCCTCGTGTCACTCCCGGATCAAAGGGGATGCGGGTAAAGATATCTCTGTGCATGACCATATTACCGCCGAAGACGAAGGGCGTTTCCTTTAGCCGTGGCCCGGTGCCGATTACCTGCTCGAATGCCTCATTCATCCTTTCTAACTTGTCCCAGGGCTCCATCCACGGCATCATTTCACCCTTAAGACGCCAGTGTCCATCGGGTTGGAGATAATACCCGGCCACGGCGCCGACGAAACCCACATCCAGGGTCCGCCCTATAAACTCGCGTGCCCTGCTCATGAAGCCGGGATCCTCGAAGACCTCGTCGTCGTCAATCAGCAATGCAATCTCAGAGCCCAAAATATGTGGCAGAAATAGACAGAGATTGCGGACACAAGAATATCCGCGAAGACTCAGAAGTTCCGCAAAGCCTTCACCACCGATGGACCGCATCACTTCATGAACTCGTCTTAGGTGAGAGGAGGTAAAAAGGTGTACCTGCACTGGGCAAGAAACCGATGATACGATACGCGACACCTTCTCCTCCACCCCTTCCTCAATATCTTCAGCGGTTGGGACGGCAATGATCACCACATCAAAGTCCCTGTCCCTCAGCACGGAGAGGCTTTCGAGCGCCCTTCCGAGTGTTCCTTGCTCGTTGAGAGGAGTGGGGTGATCGTAAACTGCATCGGTCTCTCTTGTCCCATGAGCGCCTTCGCGTGACCAATATGATGGAATCACCATAGTCGTTTTCATGAGTCACCCCCTATGTGTTGGAATAGTGGATTCCTATTCTCATTAGACCTGCCGGTTTACCCTGACTTCAAACGGCCAGCCGAAGATACCGCCCTCCAGGAAGGACACGTCCTTGAATCCTTCGCCACTCAGGATACGCTCTGCCTCGTAACCCCTGAGGCTGACCTTACATAGTGTTATGATCCTTTTATTTCCAGGAAGGCTGGCAAGCTTTTCCCTCAGCGCCCCTAAAGGAATGTTAATCGTACATTCCTCATAAGGAAGTCTCATATCTTCATATTCCTCGGCCGATCTCACATCCAAAAGGACGAAATCATTCTGGCCGTCATCGATCATTTTCTTTAACTCAAGAGGGGAAACTCCACGCGTAATACCGTCGATCTTGTTCTGCATAACATGTGCAGCCGCATGAATCGGGTCGATAGGAGGGGAATAAGGTGGCGCGTAGCCAAGATCGAGATGGGCGAGCTGATCTATGGTGGCCTTAAGGTTTATTGAAGTCGCAGCAACGTCAAGCCGCTTTGAGACATCACCGTGCCCCACTGCCTGGAACCCGAGGATTCGTCGATCCTTTTTATCCACAACGAGCTTTGTACAAAAGTTCTTGCCACCTGGATAAAAATGGGGAAGATCTGCGCCGGCCCATAAGACCGTCTCCACATCATGCTTGAGGCTTCTGGCCTTTCTTTCCGTAATCCCGGTGCGAGCAATAGTAATGTCAAACGCCTTACAGATGACCGTGCCGAGGACGCCCGGAAATGGCTCTGTGATACCTGCTATGTGATTGGCGATAATTCGTCCGTGCTTGTTGGCCGTGGAACCCTGAGGAGTAAACAGGCGCTCGTCTGTGCCATGAATAGCAGAGTAATTGGAGACGCAGTCGCCCCCGGCATAGATGTCAGGGTCGCTTGTCTGACAAAACTCATTGACAATAATATGCCCTCTTGAATCCAAATCCAGCTCAGCATCTTTGGCAACCCTGCTACTGGACCTTACACCCACGGCCAGGATGACAAAGTCGGCGTTCAACCTCCTCGAATCGGTCTTCACGCCGCAAACATTTCCATTTCCATCATTGAGTATCTCCTGCACAGTCTCACCCAAAACAAGGTCAACCCCGGCTGCAATCAGGTGTTTTGCGGCGAGAAGTCCCATCTCCCTATCAAGGAGGGCTCCGAGCACACAATCGAGCATCTCAACCACAGTGACCTTTACGCCTTTCTTGGTCAAAGACTCGGCCATCTCAACCCCTATCAGGCCCGCACCGATAATCACTGCATTCCGCACCTCACCCTGTTCCACCTTACCACGCACCATAACAGCCTCATTAGGGTGATGCAGATGTACTACACCGTTCAGCTGAACTCCGGAAATCGGCGGTGAAACAGGCTCTCCACCAATGGCAAGAATGAGCTTGTCATAGCTTAAAATCTCTTCCTCCCTGCTCGTGAGGTGCGAAACTGCAACGGTTTTTTCGTCTCGGCTTATCTTTATCACCTCTGTCTCGGTCAGGGTCTTAAAGCCTTTGACCTTCTCAAAAAAGGCTGGTGTCCTCTGGACCCCCATTGGGGTCTCCATAAGTTCTTCGATCCTTTGTACCTCGCCTGATACGTAATAGGGAAGGCCGCACGCACCGTATGAAATCAGTGTATCCTTTTCGACCATGATGACCTCGGCATCGGGCATTAACCTCTTGAGCCTCGAGGCAGCCTTGGGCCCACAAGCAACACCACCCGCAATAATGGCTTTTAATCCTCCGGACATTTTATCCTCCCTGTGCATTCCACCATTGTATCACGAAGTTGACTCGCCACCACATCGATATGTTTCTGATAATATCAGAACCACACCTACAAAGAAAGCCTGATTCGGAAGGAAAAGAGGATGTGAGGTAGGGTCCAATAACTTCAAAGCCCCGGAAAATAGGCCTTGACTATTATCGTTTAATTACTATTATGGGCAAAATGGAGTAACTTAGGTGATGGTTGGATCAAGGGTGATAACTGATGACTCAAGGAGGATTGATTCTATGAAAAGAAAAAGAGACGGCTCTTTCTTTTTCGTTTCACTTGTTTTTACTTCCATGCTCATTATTCAAGCGCTCTGCACGGGCCCTGTCGCACATGGCAGTGAAGATAAGAACCTTCCACTCCGGGACATATCGGTATTTCTTGACAGCACCGGGATCGTGGTTTACCAAGGTGACGATATCAGCATAGACATGACGGTGGACAACAGGGGAAGACAAGACGAGGATATTGAACTCAGGGTCCTTTCAATTCCTAAAGGCTGGAAGGCATGGGTAAAGACCTTCAATTACCAGGTAACCGGTGTTCACGTGGCCGGTGACGAGTCCAGAAGTCTGACATTCAAGGCGGAACCGGATGCAACCGTAACACCTGGCAAATATAGTTTTCTGATCAGGGGACAAACCAAAGACAAGAAACTGACATCCTCAAGCAGGATTACAGTTACACTGAACACAAGGGATGAAGGCAAAGAATCCAAGGGCATAGATATCACTACTTCATATCCCGAACTTCATGGCCCCTCGGGCGGCATGTTCGAGTTCTCTCTGGAGGTGACGAACGAATCCAACAAAGACACCACATTCAACCTTGGTTATCAGGCACCGAAAAACTGGGATGTCCAGTTCAAGCCGGCCTATGAAGAAAAATACATATCCAGCCTCATAATGAAGGCTGGCACAAGTCAGAGCGTTGCAGTGGAAGTAAAGCCTTATCCGTGGGCTGAAGCCGGAAGCCATCCTGTTAAGGTCAAGATCAATTCGCCGGAGGCTGAGGCCGAGGCCGACTTGACCGTTGTGCTCACAGGCAGCTATGAGCTGGAAGCGCTCACCGTTGACGGTTTGCTTTCTCTTAGTGCTTATAAAGGGAAGACGTCAAATCTGTCCTTTTATGTCAAGAATACCGGATCCGCCACTCACAATACCGTTACCTTTATGTCTTTCAAACCGGAGAACTGGAAGGTAGATTTTAGTCCCGAAAGGATTGAGGGGCTTGCCCCCGGTGATCTCAAACAAGTTGAGGTTACTATTACCCCTGCCGATCAGGCCCTGGTTGGAGACTACTCTGTCAGCCTCAGTATAGAGGGAGAAAGGGTAACCAAGAACATCGAATTGAGAGTTACCGTGAAGGCATCCGCGGCCTGGGCGTGGATAGGGATAGGCATTATCGTCCTGGTTATAGCCGGTCTCGTTTTCTTATTCATAAGGCTGGGAAGGCGTTAAGATGGAGAATGAGAGCATTATTCAGGCCATCGGCCTCACGAAGAGATACGGTTCACAGACCGTTTTGGCCGACCTCAATTTACACGTCGAAGAGGGAGAGGTTTTTGGATTTCTGGGTCCAAACGGTTCCGGCAAGACCACTACTATTCTGATGCTTTTGGGTCTCAGCCAGCCTTCCGAAGGCTCTGCCCGCGTCTGCGGTATGGATCCAGTGCGAAAGGCGATTGAAATCAAGCGAGTTGTCGGATACCTCCCTGAAAATGTGGGCTTTTATGGTGATATGGATGCCGTCCAGAGCCTGACATATATTGCCGACATGAACGGGATAGACAAAGACACGGCCTCGAACAAGATCCGTGACGTGCTCGATGAAGTAGGTCTTTCGGATGACTCACAGAAAAAAGTGGGGGCATATTCCCGCGGGATGAAACAACGCCTAGGCATAGCGGAAGTCCTTATCAAGGACCCAAAGGTCCTGATTCTTGACGAACCGACCCTCGGACTCGACCCTGACGGCGCTCTTCGACTGATCGAACTTATCCGATCATTGAACCGTGACAGAAAGATCACCGTCCTACTCTCTTCCCATAACCTATATCAGGTTCAGAAGATATCCCAGCGCGTCGGCATTTTGATCAAAGGTAAAATGGTTGCCCAGGGTCCCATCGAGGCCTTGAGCCGGGAGAAATTCGGTGTGGGAGAAGAAAAATACACCCTGGAAGAGATCTATATGAAATACTTTCAGGAGGGCTGATCATGCAAGGATTACTGGCGGTTTACAGGAAGGAATTGGCTGACCACTTCAGCAGTTATAGGTTTGTTCTCCTTTTTGCCCTGATTGCCATGGTCAGTTTCATCACCACTTATATGGCCGGAATACACCTGCGTGATAGCCTAGAGGGAGTGGCCAAGCCCAAGTTTGTTTTTCTTATGCTCTTTGACACGCCCGGGGCAATATTCTCCATGGTACAGTTTGTCTCCTTTCTTGGCCCCCTCATCGGAATAGTGCTGGGATTTGACGCCATCAACCGTGAAAGGGCTCATGGAACACTGGTCAAGCTGGTATCTCAGCCCATCTACCGCGATGCGGTCATCAACGGCAAATTCCTTGCCGGGCTGACCACCATTACGATCACACTCGTCTCCATTGTTCTGGTAATTTCCGGTTTTGGTCTGGCGTTATTGGGGGTTGTACCCGGCCTCGAGGAAGTATGCCGTCTGGCCGTCTGTCTTGTCCTGAGTATTGTCTATATCTCTTTCTGGCTGGGCGTATCCATACTCTTTTCCATCTCTTTTAAGAACATCGCCACCTCTGTCCTGGCTTCAATCGCATTGTGGATATTTTTGTCTTTCTTTGTATCACTCATCTCCGAGGTCCTCGCCAACGTGGCGGCTCCCGTGGACAACAAAAAGGATACAGTCAGGGAAACGGTCATAAAAAATATCCGTATCAAGGAAAGAGGATCTTTGTTTTCTCCAATGGTCCTTTACTCGCACGCCACATCGATCATAATCGACCCCAGGCGAAAGACAACAAGTTCTCTAGCGTTTATGGGTCCCATAGAGAGACTTTCGGCCTCCAGGTTCCAAAATCCCCTTCCCTTAGGGCAAAGCATTTTTGTGGTTTGCCCCCACATGGTGGCCCTCATAGCCATTACTCTGATCTGTTTTCTTATTTCTTACCTGGTATTCATGTTGCAGGAAATAAAGACATAGGTCAATTAATGCGTCTTCAAGCCAGCAAGCCTCCCGAAGAACTCCGTCGCCGGTAAAAAAGACTCTTTCTCTTACAACCCACATTTGTTAAACGCAGCCTTTCACCCTTTTTCATCCAAGAGAGAGGTCTTTTCTGCGCTTGCCTGACAGATGGAAATAATATATTAACCAGTATCAAATGGTGTCATACGAGATATTACCGCTTCAGGATATGAATCGGGGGGCCCGCTAAGCCGCGGGCCTGCCTTATTTTCAAGATGCTGAAGTGTTACAGAATCACTAATCCCAAAGATACTGGTTCTTCGGCTTTATGAATAATGATAAGGCACATTATAAGGAGGCGATCTCATACTTGTACGGCCTCCAGAAATACGGCATCAAGTTCGGGCTTTCAAAGACCTCCAGACTATTGAAGGCCTTTGGAGATCCTCACTTGGGCCAGAAGTACGTCCATGTGGCAGGGACCAACGGTAAAGGTTCGGTGGCCTCCTTTCTTGCTTCCATTCTGAAACAGGCCGGATTCAAGGTCGGGCTGTACTCTTCTCCGCACCTTGTCAGGTTCACAGAGCGCTTCAGAATCTGCGACGAGGAGATTACCCAAGAAAAGGCGGGGAACTTAATCAATGAATTGAGGGAGGCCTTTGCGCCTGACGAGCCTCCTACCTTCTTTGAGGCGACGACGGCAATGGCACTGGTGTATTTTGCCAGGGAAAACACCGACATCGCCATTATGGAAGTCGGTATGGGAGGACGTCTGGATGCCACCAATGTTATAAGTCCCCTTGTTTCCGTGATAACAAACATATCCCTGGAGCACCAGTTTTTCCTGGGCTCCCGGCTGCTTGATATCGCTAGTGAGAAAGCAGGGATTATAAAAAAGGACGTCGATGTCATAACCGGTGCCACCCAGCCTTCTGTCATCGCCCTTTTCAAATCCCTGGCCAAGGAAAAAAGCGCCCCCTTGTGGCGGGTTGGAAAGGATGTCCGTTACCGCACGACAGGGTCTGGATTGCACTACTTCGGCCTGAATCGAAGGATCAACGGCCTTCACCCCGGTCTAAAGGGGAAGTATCAGTTCCGCAATGTGGCCCTGGCACTCGCTGCACTGGAGCGGCTTGAAGAAAAGGGGTTCGATATATCATCTTCTGATATCCGCGAAGGATTGGAGAAGACCGTCTGGCCCGGGAGAATGCACGTCATAGGGAGAGAGCCCACTATCATTCTTGACGGGGCCCACAATCCCGCAGCCATCAGAGCACTGGCCGACTCTATAAGGTCAGACTTCAAATATAGGCGCGTGATCCTCGTGATCGGGGTGATGGAAGATAAGGATATCGGGCAATTGCTCCGGGGAATTGTGCCTCTCTCAGACTACGTGATATACACGATGCCCGTTTACTTCAGGGCATCCAGACCTGAAGTCCTTATGGCAGAAGCGGCACCCCTCGGTAAGCCCGGAGAAATAGCTCCTCAGCTGCGCGGGGCCCTTGACAGGGCCAAAGAGATGGCCAATCCCGGAGATCTGATTGTTGTGAGCGGCTCGCTATTCACCGTGGGGGAAGCTATGACCTATTTTGATCCTGAGACCTACAGACCGGACGATCTGTAATCGCCATCTGAAGTAATGCACTTTGCCGGTCAATCCATGCACAAGAAAAGTGGCTTTTGGTTTGCTCCAGAGTCGTGTTACGGAGAAGCTGTCCGAGATTGCGAAACCGGGGACCCTGTACGACGTGGTAAGAACGGGGCCAGCTTGCCTGCTTAAGTAGAAGCTGTTTTAGGACGGCCTCCACGGTAAAGCCTGGATTGGCAGGGTTGATTACGACCCCATATAAGGAGATGAAATATCTGCATCCGAAACTTGTCAATGCTAAGGTCCACGTTGCTGGTCATTATCCTATCGACCGTCTTCAGCCCCCCAAGTTCCTTTGCCGATAATATACTTTCAAAGAAGCGTTTGCTCGGGGAAGGGGAAGGCCCCTGGCAGATTTCGGCTGAGACCCTGAGCTATGTCGAAGAGGCCTATGTAGCGGAAGGGAACGTCGTTATTTCAAAAGACGGTCAGTTTCTTTATGCAAAAAAGGCCATTTATGACACGAAGACGGGGATTGCAGAGGTATCGGGCGGCATAAGGTTGGAATCTAATGGGGACATCCTTGCCGGAGATAACGGGGTCTTCGATCTCAACAACAATACCGGCGAGATCATAAACGGCCGCCTTTTCTTAAGAGAAAACCACTATTATTTCAGTGGTGGTGTTATGCAAAAGGTGGCTGAAGATACTTACCTGATCAAGGACTGCTGCGTGACGACCTGCGACGGAACAGAACCCGCCTGGACCATCACCGGTTCAGAGGTGACTGTGACTGTCGAGGGATACGGAAAAGTAAAACACGCTACCTTTCGGGTTCACGGCTTGCCCTTGTTATATGCGCCCTACATGATTTTTCCGGCCAAGACCAAAAGGCAGAGCGGTCTCCTCCCTCCGAGGGTAGGCCACTCCTCTCGGAATGGAATAGACGCGGAAGTGCCGTTTTTCTGGGCCGTCTCAGATCAGACCGATATCACAATGTATCAGCGTTTCCTGGGCAAACGTGGATACATGCAGGGGCTGGAATTTCGTTATCTTGCCGATGAGGATTCAGAGG
>JAXHTA010000097.1:0-10393 GCA_034190285.1 Thermodesulfobacteriota bacterium
GGCCTTTGCATCCCTGTAATATCGCTCAATGGGATATGACTTGGTGTATCCATATCCCCCGTGGATCTGTACGCCAATTCTAGCCGCGTACACGGCTGCCTCGCTGGCAGAGACCTTTGCCATAGCGGATTCCCTAACATGATTCAGGCCTTTGTCCCTAAGGTCGGTAGCGCGGTAAATCAGAAGCCGGGCAGCTTCGATACGGGTTGTCATGTCGGCCAAAAAATCTCGAATACTTCCGAATTCCGATATGGGCTTTCCGAATTGATATCGTTCCCTTGTGTACTTGACGGATACTTCAAGAGAGGCCTGGGCAATACCCAGGGCCTGAGCTGCAATGCCTATCCGGCCACCGCAAAGCGCGGAAAGCGCGATCTTAAGGCCCTCCCCCTCCTCTCCCAAGCGATTTTCCAACGGTACGCGGCAATCGTGGAGAGAAATAGGACAAACCGGATTCCCGCGCATGCCCATAAGATCCTCCGGCGGGCCCTTCTCTAACCCTTCCCTACCGGACTCAACAATAAAGACCGTAAGTCCTGTTGATTCTTCAGCAGTCTGAGTATAGGCAAATATAAGGTTAATGCCGGAAATACCCCCGTTAGTAACGAATATCTTGTTGCCGTTCAAGACATATTCGTCTCCGTCCCGGACGGCGGTAGTTTCGACGGACGAGGCGTCGGACCCTGCGTTGGGCTCTGTAAGGCAGAAGGTACCGATCTTTCGGCCTGATGCCAGAGGAATCAGAAAACGCTCGCGTTGCTTTTCACTCCCGAATACGTAAATCGGATAGGCCGAAACGCTGTTGTGAACGGAAATGCATAGCCCCATGGCGGCGCTTATCTTAGATATCTCCTCGATGATTATGGCGTAACTCACTGAATCAAGCCCGGCTCCTCCGTAACGGCCAGGAATCTCCAAGCCAAAATACTGGAGATCCGCCATTTCGCCGGCGATGTCCCAGGAAAAATCTCCTGTCCTTTCCATTTGCGTTGCAGCTGGAGCAAGTCTGGTTTCGGCAAACTTCCTGACGGTCCGCCGGATCACTGCCTGTTTCATGGTTGGCTCAAAATTCACGTTTTCCTGTTCTCCATATCTAAATAGTGCCTGAACGAAAAATCCTAATTTTCGTTCAGGCACTAACTATGACTGTTTCAAATAAGATGAACGTCGGACGTCCGACGTAGCGTTCCAAATAAGGGATCTTTCATTCATCCTGCGGAGCCAAACGATTCAATAGTCTATGTTCAGAAAAGGGGGTTTCGAACAGACCCTATTTGTACAACAGCGCCTTGTGCTTTCTCTGTTGTTTCCCCAGAACAATGCCGATCATAAGACCGCAAAGCAGAATAAGGGCGCCGGTTGCGAACCACTTGTCCCTTTGGGAAGACCTCAGACTCTCATTATCCCTATTCAGGGTTTGAACGGCCTTCTGGCTGGTCTCAAGCCTTTTCCAGGTGGTTTCATACTCAGCCCTCAATTTCAAATAATCCGAGGAACCTCGCTTTAAGGTCGCATATTCATCCTGCAGTTCGGAAAGAGCACTAGTCTTTTCCTTTAATTCCCCGGTGATTCCCTCTTCCCTGCGGGCTGTTTCCCGCCATTCCTTCTCTATATAGGCCAGCTTCTTTCTAAGCCGGGCGATTTCCTCCTTTGACACTCTGGCCTGGATTTCCCATGGTTCCCGCGTGATCAAATAACGACTCAAGAGCCACCCCTCTAAAGCACCCTCTTCATGTTCCAGGAGGCGAACGTGACTCCAATCATCTTGCGTCTCCAGGACCTCGACAAGGTGACCTGAACGGAGTAAGACGATTATCTTGTTTTGGATGCTGGGCCCCGTGCGAAGGGTGATCTTAAAAGAATCCGTAACATAGACCTTTTCAGCCCAACTCGTCTGAGTCGTAATACACAATCCCAAAGTCAGGAGGATGATATATCCAAATATCTTCATAACGCCTCAAGCTCCTGCAATCGTTATTAGCATGTGGCACCTTCCTATGTCATTCACTCTTTTTCTTCCTAACCACCCTGATATCGGCAATCTCCGTGTGTGGATATTGCCCCTTCTCGTCCTTTTCCAGGTATTTGACCATATCCCAAATTGTGTTAAGGGCTGCGGAGACACCCACAATGGCCTCCATCTCAACACCCGTCCTGGCCTGTGCTCTCACAAAACAACTGACCCGAACAGAGTCATCTAACACATCGAATTTCAAATTCACTGTGTCGAGCAGTATCTGATGACAATGGGGGATCAACAGATGGGTCTGTTTCGCGGCGTTCATGGCGGCTATCTCAGCTACCAGGGGCACATCCCCCTTCTTGATTTCGCCGTTTAGTATCTTCCGGGTCGTATCTGGAGAAACGAGTATCCTTCCCACCGCCTCGGCCTCTCGTCTGATAATTGGCTTCTCAGTAACATCTACCATGCCCATATTTCATCCTCACAAACCGGAACATTCGTTCCGTCTAGAATTCCTTTTTACTGGTGGCCTCAGTCTTGATGCGATTGACGGCATCAATAAGCGCGGGGAACACATGTTCTCTCGTATCTCCACCCACGGCCACGGCCATGAGTTCATCACCTACTCTGGGGCGCCCGCCAAAAGTTTCAACTAGAACTTCGATTATCCCTGGCATCTGTTTTATTTCGCTAATTATATTGGAAATTACACTGTTGTCAAATTCCACCTCGATACCTTCAACTTTTCCCCCATTGAGAGAGGTCTCTCTCACAATGCCCAGGTGGCTTGCAATCATCCCCATTTTGGGATAATCCGGATGCCCCTTGAGGGTCAGTATCATTCTATTGATATCCATCTTAACCTCCTTAGCCCCTGTATATTAAGTAGTGTCTGAACGAAAACTAGGATTTTTCATTCGGGCACTAAGTATCTCCGTTATAACGGTCCAGGTTGAACAGTTTTCTTGTCACATCCAGATAAGTGTTCAAGGCACCTCCGGCAGACTTTCTTTTCAAACACAGGATAGGATCATTCAGGACCTTCTCTGCAATAGACAGCGTCAGGGTCTGAATGGCCTCTTCCTGGGCAGAGGTAAGTTCCCCCATGGCGGACCTGCTCTTCTTCAATTCGGACTGAACAATGGATTTCGCCTTATCCCTTAGAGAAGAAATAGTCGGCACAACGGCAAGCGTCTTGAGCCATTTTTCGAATTTGAGCACCTCCTCCTCGACGATACGCTCCGCCTTAACGGCCTCTTGCTGCCGGTTTGCCATGTTTAACTCAATGACGCCTTTGAGGTCGTCGATGTTGTAGACATAGACATTCTCCAGGTTGTTGACCTCTGGTTGAACGTCTCTTGGCACCGCTATATCAATAATAAAGAGAGGCCGTCTGCGCCTTCTCCTGAGTGAGCTTTTCACCTGGTCATAGGTGATTATATATTCGGCTGAAGCAGTGGATGTCACCACAATATCCGCCTCCAGGAGTTGAGAACCGATTTCCTCAAAGGAGACAGCCCTCGCTTTAAGAAGTTCTGCCATCTTGACGGCTCGATCAAAGGTTCGGTTAGCGACGGCCATTGAGCTGACACCCTGGACCATCAGGTGTCTGGCCGCCAGCTCAGCCATCTCCCCTGCGCCTATGAGGAGCACGTTTTTTCCCTCCAGGATATGAAATATCTTTTTTGCCAGTTCAACGGCGGCAAAGCTGATCGAAACAGCCGACTCACAAATCCCTGTCCCGGTCCTCACCCTTTTTGCCACATGGAAGGCACGATGCATCAGCCGGTTGAGGATGACACCGGAGACCTTTTCCCTGGCAGCCTGCGCATAAGCTCCTTTTATCTGTCCCAGAATCTGGGGTTCACCCACTACCATGGAATCCAGGCTGGAAGCCACCCTGAAGATGTGCCTTACGGCATCGGTATCCTCGAACGTATAAAGGCACGATGAAAAGCCTTCTTGCGGAATGTCTCCAAGCACAGAGATCAAAGAGGTCATCGATCGCTTGGCCTCGGCCGCGTTTTCCGTGGCGACCAGGGCCTCCACGCGGTTGCAGGTGGACAGAAAAAACCCCTCTCTGATACATTCGACATCTCTCATGGAGGCTAATGCCCTGGCCGTATTGCCCGGTTCCGTGGCAATACACTCCCTCAGCTCAACCGGTGCAGTTTCATGGTTCATGCCTATGCTGATGATCTTCATCAAAACGCTTGGGCCTCTAAGCTTTTAAAACTATGGTATCCTCCGAGCCAAAGGCTTGCACCGACAAAGGTAAAAATCAAGATGCAGAAACAAACAATTGACATAATAGCTGCTTTGCGGCCCTGCCAGCCCACAGCAAGTCTTTCGTGGAGCAAGGCAGCGTAAAAAAGCCAGGTGATCAGGGACCACACCTCCTTTGGATCCCATTGCCAATATGTTCCCAGCACGCATTGCGCATATATGGAGCCGGTGATCATGCCAACAGTCAAAAAGGGAAAACCACAGAATATGGAGTAGTAATTGATGGCATCCATTGTTGCCAGAGAGGGAAGCCTGCTATAAATGGCCCCCAACCTCTTGTGTTTGATCTGATGCTCCTGGACCAGATACATGATGGCGGCCAGAAAGGCTACGGAAAATAGACCATTCCCGATGAAAATCGTCCCCACATGAACCGTAAGCCAGAGGCTCTTGAACATGAATTTCACAGGCCCCTGCATAGACGGCATGGCGGACGAAATTGTCATTAGAAAGGCCGCAAAAGGCGCAATAAACGAACCCAGGACCATCAGTCTGAATTTTAGCTGGAAGACCAGATATACACAGATGATACTCCACGAAAAAAATGATAGAGCGGATCTGAAATTCAGGACCGGCGCTGCGCCAAGATAGTAGTACCGGTAGCCGAGAAAAATAGTATGGCAGATGAACCCCACAATGAGGATCCAGTAAGAACACCTGAACACCCACTTCTCTTGCTTAATAAGGTAGACAATAAACCCCCCTGATGCAAATAGCTCAAAGAAGAGCGCCAGGTTGAACCACAGAAAAGCCATAATACACCTCAGCCAGGCACAAGGTCCTTGAAAATATCTTCAACCACCATACCTTCGGGAAGGATCTGGCAGAGGATAGATTCCAGTCTGTCCCACTCACCTTGCGCCACCGCCTTGAAGGAGCTGGAATCAATGATTTTGTGAAAAATCCGGCTGTTCTCCTCCTGGGAAAGCCCCTTTCGTAAGATCTCCTTGCGCAAACGCTCCATCACAATCAAAAAGGTTTCATATTCACCACCAAATTGCCTCTCCAGTTCCTTTCTTATCTTTTTTGCCAGGGCCGGGCTTTTTCCCGAGGTCGATACTGCAATCACCAGGTTTCCTCTTTTGACAATGGAAGGAACAATGAAACTGCAGTCAGAAGGTTGATCTACCGCATTGATCAGGATACCCCTTCCCCGAGCGCTGGCACTAATCCGACGATTTAATCCCGTGTCATCGGTCGCCGCGACCACTAAAAACGCCCCGTCCAGATCTTGATCCCTGAACCTGGTGCCCAGATAAGTTATCTCACCTTCTTCAACCAATTCCTTAAGTTTAGAGGTTAAATCATCGGAAACTAAATGGATCAACGCTCCAAATTCAATGAGTGTTACGGCTTTCCTCTGGGCAATCCTGCCTCCGCCTACAACAAGGACTTTCTTCCCATCAAGGTCCACAAATATCGGATAGTAACTCATAAATTGCAGCGCTCCAAGAAAACCAACGGTTTCTACTATATGTATCTGTCCGCCAGGTCCGCAATAAACCGCTCAACACCCTGAGGCCCTTCTTTCGATTCAATGTCCTGGAGTAGTTTATGGATTTTTTGATAGGTCTCCGGGTCACGGTGCAGGTCATGAGTAGAGCTGTAGGCACCCCCGCGTCGGCCTATCCTGTATATCAACCGTTCGGAATCAGGGAGTGCCTGATACTCCCTGATGACCTTAAGCATCTTCTCCTTTTCTTCCGGAAGTTTTCCGGAAACCTCTTCAAGAAGATTGATTATATGATCACTCGTTACCATGCTTGTGATCCCTTCGAGGGTCTCAACGAAGAGCCTGATCTCTTCAACCAACATGTCATCGGTCTGCATTGTAAAATTGCCATTCTTCATCTCTTGATAAAGAGGGAGCCCTGGTATAACTCTCAGGCTTCGCAGACGGATAAAGTGGGGGTTAATCTGGTTAAGCACATTCGCCGTTTCACCGGCATGTTCCCTCCACATCTCCTGTCCTCCCAAGCCCGGCATGACATATTCAGATACTTCCATGCCAGCATCAACCACTTTTCGGCCAGCCTCGATATGCTGCGCAGCGCTCACGCCCTTTCTTATGAACTTGAGAACCGGATCGCAGCCGCTCTCTAGTCCAATATGGAGCCTGTCCAGGCCCGCCTTCCTGATCTGCTTCAAGGATTCCAGCGATTTCCGAACAATGGTTCGTGACCTGGAATAGCTGGTTATACGGGTAATCTCTGGAAACTTCTCTTTGAGAAACCTCAGTACTTCGGCCAGGTCTCTGGTCTTCATGACCAGGTTATCCCCATCTTGAAGAAAACAGGCTCCCGTCCCATAATACAACCAGACCGCAACGCTACGAAAGCTGTCAGTATAACCGGACTGCCCGAGGATGTTACTGATCACTTTGTCATTTACTTCACCTCCGGCGCCAAGCTTCCATGAAAGGGCCTCAATGTTGTCTGCAATATCTCTTATTATCTGAATATCCTGCTTGATCTCATCAACCGTCCTCAAAGAAAACCTTCTTCCCTTGTAGGTCCGGCAAAACAGGCACCGGTTCCATGGACAGTTCCTAGTCACCCGTAAAAGGAGGCTTCGAGCCTCATTAGGCGGCCTTATCGGCCCCTGTTCAAAAGAGAATTCTCTTTGCATCGTATCTAATTGGACCTCGTTCAGATTCCTTATGGTTCACTAAATCTTCTATGATAAATGAGATAATATATCAACAATACTAGTGTCCACAACAGATCTAATGAATTGTCAAAACATCTCTTTAATATAAAAGAAAAGCATTACTACGCACAGAGCCAGTTTTATTCCAGTTCCGGCCATGTTTCCGACAAAGACACCCCATCCGATTCGCAGCGCCCTTGATCCCTCCCTGCCGGTCACTAATTCTCCGGCCAATGCCCCTACAAACGCACCAACAAACATCCCCCAGGGAGGAAAGAACAACAGGCCAGTTAACATTCCCACCACCGAACCCCACACACCCAGTTTCGATGCCCCATATTTTCGTGCCCCCAGAGCTGGAACCACATAGTCCAGGATAGTAACTAGTATGGTAAGGCCTCCCATGACAGCCAGAAATATCCAGCTGAATGCATCCCAGTCCTTGGCCCAGGAAAGAATGATCAAGGCCAAGAAACCGATTGAAGGTCCAGGAATAACGGGCAAAACGCACCCGACTAGGCCGGCCAATGCTACGAGAAATCCAAGGATCACAAGTATGATCATAAGGGCTGCGCTCCAATAGGATCAGGCCGCAGCAAACCGGTAGAAATGCGCCCGCAAGGCATTATCAATATGGTGTGAAACAGGCATTGAGTCAAAATGGCGAGATTTATGTTGGTTTGTGAGCAAAAATGGCATATCACAAAGCCATTCCTGCGCAAAAAAACGCTCGTGGTGCCTCCTCTTTAGTGGTCAATGTTTGAATAACTTGAGCCCCAATTTTCTGTGGTCTTCATCCCAGCGCTTTATTAGATAGTATTTTTCACTCTCAAACACTCTGTTTATGGCCTCAAAATACTCTTCGCATTCCTTTATTTCCATATGGCCTGTCTTATTAACAAATGACAGAATCCTCGAATGATAAAAGGGAATCATGGCCTCAATTATCCTGTCTCTGGGGATTTCATTATTGCGGTAGGCAATGGCAAAGCTGAAAAGAACTCTGCCCCAGAGGTCGCTTGGATAATAGAGTTGCGCCTTAGGAATTTTCTTGATTTTGCCTATCTCAATCAACTCAGACGTGGGAATAATCTTCTCCCACAGCTCTCCATACTGATCAAAACCGGAGATAAAACTATTGTAAAGGGCATCTATATCGACGGATACTTCAGGAGGCTTTTCATTCGCGCCCAGACCGAATCCAAAGATACTGCTTGGCCAACTCTGCGTTGTATCTTTCCATAAGTATTCAAAGTCAATCATCAAATCAAAAAGAGTCATAACGACCTGCGTAAACATGGGTCCTAAATCCTTGGCCGGGTCCTTGGCACGATGACTCTTCGGAGACCCAAGAAAGGTCTGGCAGACCTTGAATCGTCTGGCAATGGCGATTGTAGTCATCCAGATGTCAATACCGAAATTCCCAATTCTCTCAGTCCACAGCTTTTCTGACAGAAATGCCCTGGCCATCCTTCCGGAAAACCCGAAATCGCCTCCAATGGGTTGTCTTACCCTAAGTCCAAAGAGGGTCCTAAGTAAAGGATATGCTATATGATTTGTAATAGAACCGTCATATTTGTGCCGGATGTAAATCGGTGTGACATAGTTAAACCCTGCAAAAAGAGGTTCGCAGAGATATTGAATCCACTGAGGCGTGATGCTTTTCAAATCCGCGTCCACAACAACCACCGCTTTGGCATTAAGCTCAACAGCGGCTTCAAACAGATTCAAGAAATTGTTTCCCTTTCCCTTTACCCCTTCAGGGGTGGAGATGTATATCTTGGGAATCTTCGTTGGGGTATTTAGAAATGCATCTCTTGTCCCATCCGGCGAGTTGTTATCAACATTGACAATTACCGATTTCTGATCGGGAAAATAGCTTGTCAATCCTCGACTGGCCACATCCGTGGGAAACGAAATGCTATCAGCCTCATTATACGAGGGTATACCGACAATGATTTCCGCACTGCTTATATTTTCCGGATTTTCAACAATGGCATCCATTTTTTGATCCTCCAATAAAGCCGAAAGGCCGGCAGTTTATGGGATGGGTATGTTAGGGGGCTGCCCTAGGATAAATCTTAGGAAAACGGTGCCGCTTTCTGAAATGAGACAAGACTTTGCGGACTATAGGAAGATACCCTTACGGCCCCCTGTATAGCAGACACACCCTGATTTCTTGAGAAGTCACTTAGATCTCAATTGTTCACACCTGTTTTGCACCCAAGGCTGGTGAGAAACACAGCACCTCACCCTCCCGTTCTTAGTTCACCTCAAGTCTCTTTATCACAGCATAGGAATAAAGACAACTTTTTGGTTCGGGCACTACATATGGCTTTCCAAAAGGTATCCTTATGAAATTCTACCATAATTGTAAGAAACGGCAAAGCATTAGAGGTATATTATCTCATCGTCCTGAGACCTATTCTTTCTCATGCACAAAAGAGACCAAGACAAACCCGATCATGAAAAACGACGAGAGAGACAGAATAGAAAGCCTGGAGGTACCGGTGACCTGGCGGATAATGGCAAATAGGATCGGCCCCCAGATGGCGGAAAACTTTGCAAATGCGGAGAAGTAACCGAAATACTGCGCAGCCTCGTCTCTTGGTATTAGGCAGCCGTAAAATGAACGAGAAAGGGCCTGTGTCCCTCCCAGGATCAGGCCCACTATAAGGCCTAATATCCAGTATTCTAAACATGTTTTCATGCCATAGGCAAAGATCGTCACACCGAACCAGAGAATAAGTATTCCCATGATGGTCTTCTTGGAACCAAACGACCGGGCGACTCGCGACATAAGGAGGGATCCGCCGATAGCGGTGAATTGCACCATCAACAAGGTCCCCAGAAGAGTGCCGGTGGACAGGTGAAGTTCATCTTTTCCATAGATAGAGGCCATTGTAATCACTGTATGCACCCCATCGTTATAGATCATATACGCCAGAAGGAATATCAGGATTTCCCTGTGCCTGGCCACCATCATAGTTGTGACAAAGGCCTTCTTCATCCCGGCAAAGGCGGCCCGCAAAAGGCTCCTTTGACGGGAGTATCGTGCTCTTTCCTCATGAAACAACGAAAATGAGATCGTTCCAAACACGCCCCACCAGATCCCTGCCGACGCCAGAGACAGCCTTGTGGCAGTCCCGGCGCAAACACCGATTTCTTGACTGAATCGGATAAACAACAAATTTAGGCACAGAAGAAGCCCTCCGCCCATATATCCCAATGCATAGCCCTGACCGGAGAGACGGTCCATGTCCTTACCTCTCGAAAGAAGAGGCAAATAGGCGTCGTAAAAGATATTGCCCCCCGCAAAGCAGTAATAGGCCAGGCAGAAAAGAAGCAAAGTAAAAAAAACGTCACCGGGACCGCTTAAAACAAAGAGGGTGGTAATAAGGGAACCGGAATAGCAGAATACCATTAAGAAGGATTTCTTACGTTGAGTGTAGTCTGCAATGCCACCTAACACCGGCCCTGAAATCATAATCAACA
>JAXHTA010000098.1:0-10375 GCA_034190285.1 Thermodesulfobacteriota bacterium
GGGTATAGTTGGCTCCCACCCAGAAATTATCAGATACCTGATGGTCCAGCCCGCCTTCCACTCCCTGGAATCTGGCCTCGCCAATGTTTTCATAACGCCAATCTCCACCTTCAGGTAGGTCTACCCTCTCGATTAGATCTTCCACGTCGTTGTAGAAATAGGATATCCAGCCCTTTACGGATTTGGCGAAGTAGTGTTCAGCCCCTATTTCATAGGCCTTGGTCTTTTGCTCCTTGAGATCCGGGTTTCCCCCGCCCATATTGTTGTAAAGCTCCATCATATGCGGAAACCTGGTTTTTTGCCCTACTGAGGCGTGAAATCTGGTATCGTCGGTGAATTTGTACACAACCCCCAGCTGAGGATTTATGACGCCATCACTATCAGGGACATCACCTATTACCTCTTCTACATAGGAGGGTATTTTTCTGGGGTCATGGTAATCATAGCTCAAACCAACGACAAAGGATAACCGGTCAGTAGGTCTTATTTCGTCCTCTAGCGCCCAGGTATAGGTGTCTGCCTCGGCCTCCTCTTCTCCCTGCCATCCTGTGGTAGCCCAGCCTTTTATAACATCGAAAGAATCTTCATCGAGAAAATCATTTTCCTTGTGGTTGTCTCTTATATAGTTGAATGCCACCTTCAGAAAACTCCATTTGCCAAAATCGAGGAAAGTGTGGAGTTCTCCTCCTATTGAGTAGTCATCATAATAGCTTCTTTCGAACCACTTCTTACTGGTGGTGTGGTCTGCGTCCCAGCTCACATCTTCAAGCGAATCCTCGTGATCAACATAAAAGGCCCTGGCCTTCACGGTGACCAGATCATTAATCCTCTTTTCTCCGACAAGGTTGAGATGCCATTGGTCCCAGTTGGTGAAATCCCAGTAGCGGGAAAAAAATGTAGGGCATCCCCGTTCGTTGCTGTGGTAATCGAATGAGAGGTAAAGACTGGTATTGTCGTCAGTCTCGTAACCGATCTTGGCGTTTATTGCAGATCTGCGATAATCACTCAGGTCCCTTTTTCCTCCATCCTCGTTGTAGTCTGAACCTTCGCCCAGATCTTCACTGTCCTCATCAAAATCGCTGGAGAGCCGGAAGCCATCGGATTTCTGATAAGAATAAGTAAGCCAGTAGTTAAACTTTCCCACGGATGCCCCATGGTTTAGCGCATAATGCTGGGTACTGTAGTCTCCGAAAGAGGAGGTAAACTGGGTAAACGGCTCTTCCCCCCCTTTCTTGGTTATGATGTTGATTACCCCCCCCATGGTATTGGCTCCGTAAAGAACCGAAGAAGCTCCTTTGGTAATGGTTATCTTGGAGATGGCATCCACCGGAAAAGCGGAGAGATCCACGCTCCTAAACCAGGTTTCATGAGCAGGGACCCCGTCGATCAATACCTTCGCATCGCTCTGCGAGAATCCCCGGATTACTATACTGTCTCCTTGCTTTCCATGTGTCTGGATATCCACTCCCGGAATCATGTCCAAGGCTTCCCCGACGGTCGTGGCGCCTATGGCCTCGATATCCTTCTCGGTTACCTCGGTTACGGTAGTAGCCTGGCTTACTGCTTCTCCTTTTCCTGTTATCACCACTTCCCCAAGCTCAAATACCTTCGCCCCACTTGGATCTCCAGTTTCAGCAACTGCGACTACGCCAAAAAACATGGTTAAATGAATTGCCAATAATCCCGCCATTTTCAAATAAATCCTTTTCTTCATCACAAACCTCCCCTTCACACGAAATATACAAGAGTCTCTTCTTGATGGCCTGGAATAAGGCGTTTTGAACTCAAATTTTATGCAACGTTAAGGTCTAGGGAGCCTAATCTCCCATAGGCGAGTCTGCTTGCCCAACAGCTTTTTTTTGCCTGGTGTCCGAACAGAAACTGGCATTTCCGCCAACCTCTGCGTCAGATCACGATTTTAATCCTCGAAATATTTATTATACTCCTGCGGTTCGAATGTTGATCTTCCTTGATATTGACGAAAAAGCCTTGTTTTCGTTCAGAGACCAACTACGACGGGTTCAGATCTTCTTCTCCCCGCCTTGGGCCAAATTGAGAAATGACCTGCGTATCTAACCTACTCACATAGGATTTTCATTGAAATCAAGATGGACAAAGATTCCAACGGCTGGAATAGAAATATCCCGAGGAACAAGACTTGAGCCAGACTTAAGATATCTGCGAAAAGGGCGGTTTTCGTTCGGGCATCATCCAGGTCGCACATTCTGATTGGTAAGGGCTTCCCTCTTAACACAAGCAGGTCTTAATAAGAATCTGTGGGCAAGGCTCTGGGGTGTAAAGGAAAGGAGATTATATGGCCATCCAGTTAGGAGGTCGTAACAGGATGTGAAGATGTTGCTTAAAATGCCATATACTTGCCCACAGACGCTTATTAAGAACCGCTCACTAAGGGACCATAAAAAAAGGCCAGCACTGTGTTCATAATAATGGATGCCGGCCTTCCAAAAACGTTTTTTCTCCTCCTTTCCAAACACGGGAGGCGCTGCTGTTTCCGGCAGCACCCGCTGGTCAATATCCCTAGAAATTGATTCCTTAGGACAAATGACTCGGAGAATTGAGTTTTGCGTGCGCAAGGCGCACAAGATCAAAAAGTTGGGACAACTACACTTTTAGCTACTGACACTTTTGTCCCCACAAGGTTGCTCCAGCTTTCTGAGAAACTACAGCATGGCCTCGTTGACAGCTATTATTCATATTGGTAATTTCTTGTCAAGAATTTTTTTAAAAAAGATATTTGCGCCTTCATTACCGCTGTAAATAACCAAAGCCAACTATTAAGAACATCAATGAGCTTCCTTTGCTACAAGAGACCCCACTGGTCAAAGCGTCCTATTTTCAAAGGCTAAGAAACTGCAAAAAATCTTTACAGTTTCTTTCATGTATAAACCTGAAGCGTAGCATCGGGGTCGCTTGCCAGATTCTTACAAAGGAGAATATAGATCGGCCCGGGTGATGGCCGGGTCTCAGACACGGTAGAGGGATATTTCATATTGCCTATTCATTTGACTCCTGAAGCGTTCTTTGGTATTATTCTTGGGCAGATAGTGTCGTACTGCCGAATATGGTTTGATGGAATTTGTTCGGGCAGGCTCCTATCGACGTTTCAATGGAAAGCAATCATCCACAGCTAATCGATCAGTACCACCGTCGCCTCAATTATCTGCGTCTTTCCATCACGGACCGATGCAATCTCAATTGTCTTTATTGCACACCGGCGGGAGTAACTTCCAAGTTGAGGCACGAGGATATTCTTACGTACGAAGAGATTTTTCGTCTGGCAAGGATTGTCGTAGGCCTTGGTATTGAAAAAATCCGACTGACAGGGGGAGAGCCCCTTATTCGGAAAGGTATTTATGACTTTCTACCCAGGTTGGCGGCTCTTCCAGGGCTCAAGGACATTTCTCTGACTACAAATGGTATTTTTCTGAAAGAAAATACAAAGAGAATCAGGGCATCGGGCATAAAAAGGATCAACGTCAGCTTGGACACCCTTCGTCCGGATATATACGAAAAAATAACAGGCTACGACGGTTTCCAGCAGGTCTGGGAGGGGATTGAGTTGGCAAGAGAGCTGGGATTTCAGCCGATCAAGATCAACATGGTACCCATTTTGGGAATTAATGACGACGAAATCCTGGATTTTGCCAGGCTTTCGGTGGTGTACCCATATCACATCAGGTTTATTGAGTATATGCCAATTGGTGCCGACCCGGACGATCCCCTTAGTTACGTAGCCAATTCATTGATCAAGGAGCAACTCACCAGCCTCGGAAAGCTTGTCCCGGTGCCCAAGACGGCGTATGAAGGCCCTGCAGAGCGCTTCAAGATCGAAGGGGCCTCCGGCGAAATCGGCTTTATCAGCCCCATGACTAATCATTTTTGCCGTGTCTGCAATCGACTTCGGCTGACCGCAAGCGGCCGCCTGCGGCCCTGTCTTCTTTCAAATAAGCATACGGATCTCAAGGGGCCAATGAGGAGTGGGGCATCGGACAGCGAACTGGCGCGTATTTTCTTGAATGCCGCTTTAAACAAGCCTTACGCTCATCAGCTGACTTCCGAAAATACATCCCGTGTTTCGGCACATATGTCATCCATAGGCGGATAATTGCCGCCGGTTCCTCCAATGCAGAAGAGGAACCTCAACCCCTTTTTTCGGTAAGCGGCGAAAGGGTTTCCGTTTGCAAGGCCAAGGTTGATTTTGCCTTGCCCGAGACGAAAGAGATGTGGTCCTGGCTCATTGATTTCTATTGAAGATAGTCACCAGGCCTTTTAGTGTCAAAAACTCTTCAACGTGATCTATTGTCTCGGATACGTCTGAAATCAGAGGCGCAAGGCCGCCAGTGGCGATCACCATTAGTTCCTTTCCGGATTCTTTCTTCATCCGATTTACTATACCATCAACTAATCCGGCGTAACCGTATATGATGCCAACACTCATGCTGGTGATGGTATCCCTGCCGATAACGCTTTTTGGCTGCACGAATATTTCCACTCTCGGAAGCTTAGATGCCTTCTGGAAAAGGGCCTCACAGGATATCAATACCCCTGGGGCAATGGCCCCACCTATGTAAGACCCTTCATGTGATATATAATCAAAGGTAGTGGCCGTTCCGAAATCCACCACTACCAGTGCTCTATGATATTCTTCATATGCCGCTACAGCGTTTACGATACGGTCAGCCCCTACTTCTTTTGGGTTGTCGTATTGAATCGGCATTCCTGTCTTCAGGCCCGGACCCACAATCATAGGCTTTATGTCAAAATAGCGCGTGGAGAACTCCTCAACGGTGTTCAAAAGAGGCGGCACTACGCAGGAGACAATTGTTCCCTTGACATCGTCCAGCCTTATCTTTGCGGATTGAAACAGGTTCGCCACCAGGATCCCCAACTCGTCAGGTGTGACATCCTTGTCAGTCCGGATTCTCCAGTGATAGAAAATTCGATCCTTATCCGCTAGTCCCAAAACGATATTTGTGTTTCCGATATCAATACAGAATAACATATTTTGTAACACTCTAGCCCTTTGAGGCAAATTCTATCCAGATCAAAGCGCCTTATTTTCAAAAGGCTAAATTCTTACCATATTCGCATTCTTTTCTATACAGCGGCTTACCTGAAATTGTTTTGGTGCAGATTCGTCTAAGAATCGGGGATCTTCCCTCTCTTTATAGCATCGATTGTCCTGACTGTTTCAAGGGCCTTCTGCACATTGTGTACCCTTACGATATGAGCACCGGCCATTACACCCGCGGCAACAGTGGCCATAGTTCCTGTATCCCTCTCGTGGGACTCTTTATCCAAGATATGACCTATAAAGGCCTTGTTTGATGTTCCCAACAAAATCGGCCTTTGAAGGGATGCGAACACGGAGAGCTCTCTAATGATTCTGATATTGTCATCAAATGTCTTGCCAAATCCAATCCCCGGATCCAGAATAATCAAATCTTCTTTGACCCCAGCTTTTACAGATCTCTTAATGGCATCCTGGAAGAAGTTTATAATTTCGGGCATCAGATTTTCATAGACAGGGTTGTCCTGCATGTATTGAGGAGTACCCTTCATATGCATGAGGATAACGGGAACGCCAGCGCCGGCTGCGATTGAAGCCATATTAGGATCAAAACGAAAAGCGCTGATATCATTGATCATCGATGCCCCGGCCTTCAAGGCTTCTTGTGCCACTTCGCTCTTGTAAGTATCTATGCTGAGGGGAATCGCAAGCTCTTTAGCAAGGGCCTCTATGATGGGAGTCACCCTGTCAATCTCTTCATTGGCAGATATCCTTTGAGAGTAGGGCCTTGTTGATTCACCACCCACATCTATGATATCGGCCCCGCTGCCGGCCATTTCAAGACCGTGCTCCACAGCCTTATCGAACCGGAAGTAACGGCCTCCGTCTGAGAAAGAATCAGGTGTTACATTCAGTATCCCCATGATACATGTCCTCTGATTCAGGTCCAGAACGTGGCCCGACCAGCGTAGCATGAAACTCATTTCTCGTTTTCCTGGGTGGTTGACTTTTCGGAACTCACTATTATTTCATCAATATCTTCAGCGGTCAGCGTCTCTTTCTCCAGTAGTGCATTTGCCATCTCATGGACAGTAGCCAGATTGTCTTTGATGAGCTTGCAGGTCTTGGCGTAAGCGCCAGTTACGATAGCCTTAACCTCCTCGTCGATTTTCTGTGCTGTCAGTTCACTGTAATCTCTGTGCTGAGCGATTTCCCGACCCAGGAATATCTGCTCCTCATTCTTGCCAAAGGTAAGGGGACCCAGTTCTTCGCTCATACCGTAATCGCAGACCATTCTTCGGGCAACGTCCGATGCCCTTTCAATATCGTTCCCTGCTCCGGTTGTTTGCACGTTGAGGATAATTTCTTCGGTTGCCCGGCCTCCCATCAACACGGAGATATTATTCAACAGATATTCTTTTGGATAGGTGTGCTTTTCGTCCACCGGGAGTTGTTGGGTCAATCCCAGTGCCCGGCCCCTAGGAATAATTGTCACCTTGTGTATCGGGTCAGTGTCGGGAAGCAACCTGGCTATTATGGTATGTCCGGCCTCGTGATAGGCAGTGATCCGCTTTTCTTTATCACTGATGATCATGCTCCTGCGCTCTGCACCCATCAGGACCTTATCCTTGGCGTCTTCAAGATCCACCATATCGACCCTGTCTTTACCGCGCCTCGCCGCCATAAGGGCGGCTTCATTAACCATATTTTCAATATCGGCGCCGGTAAACCCGGGTGTGCCCCTGGCAAGCACAGAGATGTCGACACCATCAGCCACCAGTTTCTTCCTGAAATGGACTTTGAGGATGCCCTCCCGTCCCCCGATATCCGGAACCGGTACCACTACCTGGCGATCAAATCGGCCGGGCCTAAGCAGGGCCGGATCAAGGACATCCGGTCTGTTGGTCGCGGAGATCAGTATGACTCCCTCGTTGGACTCGAAGCCATCCATTTCGACGAGAAGCTGATTCAGGGTCTGCTCCCGCTCATCATGCCCTCCGCCCAAACCCGCACCACGGTGTCGCCCAACAGCGTCAATCTCATCAATAAATATGATGCAGGGCGCATTCTTTTTCCCCTGGACAAAAAGGTCCCTGACCCTGGAAGCGCCAACTCCTACGAACATTTCCACAAAATCAGACCCGCTTATGCTGAAAAAGGGAACATCGGCCTCACCAGCTATTGCCCTGGCCAGAAGAGTCTTGCCCGTGCCCGGAGAACCCACCAACAAAACGCCCTTAGGAATCCTGCCGCCCAGGCGGGTGAATTTTTTGGGATCACGAAGAAACTCTATGATTTCCTGGAGTTCTTCCTTTGCCTCCTCGATACCGGCCACATCATCAAAGGTGACCTTTTCTTGAGAGTCGCTCATAAGCCTGGCTCGGCTCTTGCCAAAAGAGAGGGCTTTCCCTCCCCCGGCCTGCATCTGGCGCATAAAGAATATCCAGACACCTATCAACAACAACATGGGAACCCAGGAGAGAAACACCTGGAACCAAGAGGAATCATCTTCGGGTTTTGCGGAAATCTTCACCCCTTTGCTTCTGAGGAGTTTAATCAGTTCAGGGTCCTTTGGAGCGAATGTCTTGAAAGGACCTCGCGCGGACATGCCGGAAATGTTGTCTCCCTTAATGGTAACCTGGTTAACGCTTTCGTCTTCAACCATGCCCAAAAAATCGCTGTAACTAACGGATGCGCTCCCGCCTCTTGGCTGCTTAAATATTTGGAAAAGCATAACCATCATAAGACTAATAACAAGCCAAAGGGCAAGGTTTTTATAAAATGGGCTCAATTTAATATAACCTCCGTAAAGTCGGTGTATTGTTACTCATCTTCTCACAAAATGTGGTAAGCGCTCAGGCAAACACACCCGGATTTCTACTTTCGATGGAATGACAGGCTCTTGTTGATTTTACCACTACCTCACCGGAGGGAACACAGGTCACATTGCCCTCGGGTGTTAGAATCTCTCCCCAATCTTTTATTATATATGTTTATTTATAAATTTCTATAGAAAACTCATGGTGACCTTTTGTCGTAATTGGCCTTCATACCTCTATTTTCCCGGTGAGTTGGCCACTTAAGTAAGGATGAAGGGGTATTTCTTTGGGGCACAGAAGCCGGTGATGTCATACCTGAAAAGACCAAGAGCTTCTATTTTCTTATTGACATGCATGTCCGTCGTAGTGTTAACATATTAGGTGTCTATTGTAATCACTTGGTTTGATTTCGCGGTGCGCTCGAAAAAGTTGGTTACTTGCAGGGAAGAATCCCATTTTAGGATAAGGAGGCGCATATGGTTGAACATCCTTTTACAAATGAGGACATCAGGCTGATAAGGGGACACGGGCTTAGCATTCAAGAGGCGCAAAGACAGATGGACCTTTTCAGAATGCCACCGCCCTTCCTGAATCTGCTTCGCCCATGCACGCCCGAGGATGGCATCAAGGTTTTTGACGAGGAAGATTTGATGGCCTTGACAGAAGCATATGAAAATAATGCCCCTAAACGACATTGCCTGAAGTTTGTCCCTGCATCAGGTGCCGCCTCCCGTATGTTCCGGATTCCTCTTCGGTACCTGAACCGGGGAAGACCGATTGAGAAAGAATCAATCGCTACCCAAGCCCAGGCCGGGCAAAGGGATGCCCGTGAGTTTCTTGAATTCTTGGACGGGCTCAGAGATTTTGCATTTTTCGATGAACTCAAATCTCTGATGTCAAGAGAGGGGCTCGATATGGACACCCTCTTGAGAAAAGGCCAATTTACTGAAATCATTCGTCTTATCTTGGGTGACGCAGGCCTGAACTACGCGGGTCTTCCGAAGGGCCTCCTCAAATTCCATGAGTATCCGAATGGAAGCCGTACTGCCTTTGAAGAGCAACTGGTTGAAGGCGCATCCTATATTGCGAACCAAGACGGATCGTGTTTTTTCCACTTTACCGTCTCACAAGAACACTTGGGACTATTTCAGGCCCTCTTTGAAAGGCTGAGATCCAAGTACGAAGAAGAACACAAGAGCACATTTCACGTGACATTTTCCCTCCAAAAAGCATCAACAGATACGCTGGCTGTTGATCTTGACAACAAACCTTTCCGGCAAGAGAACGGACGACTCCTGTTTCGGCCGGGAGGACACGGCGCACTGATTGAGAATCTGACCGATCTTAAAGGGGACATCATCTTCCTGAAAAACATAGACAATGTGGTTCCGGATCGGCTCAAACCGGAGACGTTCAAGTGGAAAAAGATATTGGGTGGCTTTCTTATAACCATACAAGACAAGATCTTCAGATACATGGACAAATTGTCGTCAGGCGCTGCAGATGAACGCCTTATCGACCGGGTCGCGACATTTATGAGGGACGAGCTTCTTTGCCCTCTCCCCGCTCATGAGGCAGGGTTGCCGCCGGATGAGAAAAAGGCCTTGCTTGTGCAAAAACTGAATCGGCCTGTGAGGATATGCGGGATGGTCAGCAATGTAGGGGAACCTGGCGGAGGCCCCTTTTGGGTGCAAGACCAGACAGGAGAAGTCTCCCTTCAGATCGTAGAAACAGCGCAGGTCGACCCTGAATCCCAACAACAGCAGGCCATTTTGGCCTCTTCGACCCACTTCAACCCTGTAGACGTCGTGTGCGGTGTCCATGACTGGAAGGGGAGGCCTTTTGACCTTCGCCAATATGTAGATCAGGACGCGGTTTTCTTATCGCGCAAATCGAAAGACGGGAAAGACTTAAAGGCACTGGAACATCCGGGCCTCTGGAACGGCTCCATGGCAAAATGGATTACCATGTTTGTGGAGGTCCCTTCCATAACGTTTAATCCGGTCAAAACAATCAATGACCTACTTCGAATGGAACACCAGCCTGAAAAAACCTGTTGACATAACGCACACGAGTACGGTAGAAACGCGGCATCGTAGAATCGGGCATGAAGCCCGGTAGCTAAATTCAGATTAAGAAAGTGAAGAATTGAGCCATGGAGGCTCGCGGGGTCGGAAGACCTTGGGGGGCTTTTGTGGCTTTTTTTTTGGATGCCATGCTTTCCCAATGGCTGGTCGTTTTTCCCATGTGTCCCAACAGTCTTATAAGAGGTACAGGGAAAGACAATGAATCCAAAGGCTTTTGAAGAATTAAAGGAGAGACTCATGAAAAAATCAATCGTTTGTTTGGTGATGATCGTGCTTTTGCTAAGTCTTAATAGATTCGCGTTTGCACATTTCGGCATGCTGATCCCATCGGATTCCATGGTCATGCAGACGGATAGCAGGGTCGTGAACTTGACGTTGTCCTTTTCGCACCCTTTTGAAAGGCGCGGTATGGAAATGGTTAAACCAAAGGTCTTCAG
>JAXHTA010000099.1:0-10333 GCA_034190285.1 Thermodesulfobacteriota bacterium
GGGGGACTAGTGAAAGGACTGCCTCTCAGATCGCCTCCACTGTGGATTTTTGGGCCGGAAGTCTCGACGGTTTCTCGGGAAAGAACAGTTTTGGAGTTTCTGGCAAGTTCCTGAGCAAGGACCTTTTCGGCGGCCTTGATCTCCTTGCCAACGTGGCGTTTGAACCCACGTTCCCGGCATCCGAAATGGAGAAGGTTAGAGAGGATATCCTTGCCGGCATCAGGGCAAAAAAAGACCGTCCCATGCCCCAACTATTTGATCTCTTCTACAAAACACTCTTTCGCAAACATCCTTACGGCCATCCTCAGACTGGGACCGAAGAGAGCATCAAGTCCATTACAAGATCAGGTCTTAAGGAATGGCACGCGGCCCACGCTATACCCCAGCATTTTGTTCTGGCAATAGTGGGGGATGTGAATGCAGACCAGATTATTCCCTATATAAACTCACTATTTGGGAAATTCGGGTCGCCTCAGAAGGACTTGTCTGATATACCTCCGGAAGCCCCCTTGATCGCGCCCAGACAGGTCCATCTCGAAAGACCAGGTGCACAGACACATATTGTTATCGGATATCTGGGAGCGAGCATCAAAAGCAAGGAGAACGCTCCCATGGCCTTGATCGAAACAGCCCTGTCAGGCCAAGGGGGAAGGCTGTTTACCCGCCTCAGGGACAAATCGAGCCTGGCATATTCGGTCACTGCCTTCAGGCGGCCCGGGCTGGAAACAGGTGTATTCGGGGTCTACTTGGCCTGTGATCCTTCAAAACTATCTACTGCAAAAGACGCCCTTTTCCGCGAGCTGTATGAGATAAGAGAAGAAGGACTGGCTGAAAATGAGCTGGAAGAAGCGAAGAGATACCTGTTGGGGAACCTCAAGATCCAACGCCAGACCAGCGGAAGCCAGGCAATGCATATGGCCCTCGACGAACTCTACGGCCTTGGTTATGACCACATCAGGCAGTTCATCCGGGATATAGAGGCGTTAGATTTGGAGGACATCAAGCAGGCTGCCCAGAAAATCATTGTTCCCGAAAGAGATGCCTTCGTTACAGTAGGACCCTGAAATATTGTGAAATATTGGGGTCAGGCCTACACATTTGACAAAAATAGGACAGGTCTTCTGCTGCCCCATTACTCGGAAATCGAGGGGAAGATGCCGTTTGTCATAAGTGTATGTCTGACCCCTTTATCCCACTTTACTCATGGTTTTCCATTATGCGACAAACGCACCGTAACTGATCCCGGCGATGGTGGGCATGATGTTAATGATAGAGCAGAATGCACGAAAGCCAATTGTCCAGGCCGTCCGAGCAAAAAAAGGCCAACAGGACATCTCCAGTCGACAGAGGAAAGATTTGTTTAATTTAGTCCAAGGCGGATTCTACCCAGTTCTTGCACTCGTCTACTGTAAGCTAGACCTTGAGTATGAATCCAAGCATGATCAGCAAGGCAGATGTGATTTACCACTTGGCGGCGAAAATGTCCGGCCACAAACCGGTCGATCCAAGTGCCAGTTTGGCTAAGGCCGCAAATACCAGAATCAACCCTAACGTTGCATAAAATTTGAGCTCAAAATGCTTTAGATTAGGTCAGCAAGGGACGTTAGGACATTTTCAGGGGTAGAAGCGTATTAAGAAAAAGGTGAAATCCTGAAAATAGCATAACTTTTCTTGATGGCCTGATAAAGAGCTAACATACCGTTTTTGGCCCAAAGATTTATGCAACGTTAGGGTTAACACCATGGTCAACAGATACAGCATGTCATGCAGGTGCACATGCCCGCGAACAGGGGCAGAACCGTGTAGGAACATGCCGCCTGTAAAGTTCCTGAAACCGACGTCATGGAACAGGATAGCAGCTTACCTGCCTGAGCCCCAAAATACTTGAGTACCGATGCCTGGGATATGAACACGGCAATGGCCCCGGCAATGAAAAACGCGGGGACAAAGCAACTGAGAACGTGCTCCCTGGCGTATTCCTGAAGCGTCATAAAAGTTTCGAGTCCGGATCGACGTATTAGTGGATGTCTCCACGGAACATAATAGGCCAATATGAAAAAATCCACAATCAACAATAACCTAGTGCCCTCTGTCATTTCTCAACTTCCTTCAGGGCGGCCTCACGCTACTGCCAATGGTCTCGCGGGTTGCCTTCTTATTTATATTTCGTCATATAGCGATATACAAAGCTCAAAAGAAACTATTATTTGCCGCAGATGGTTTCGCGGTTGATCTCCGGTAACCTCGCTACAAGCGCCGCCACATCCATGTCTTTTTCCAGCCAATGCCTCAGATTACCAAGCATATTGGCTACATACGGGTTTTTTCCTCCGTCTGCCAGTCTGTAATTAACTCATGGTCCTTCCTTCCTGTAGGTAATCAGAGCCGCCTCTTCCAGTATCTTGAGATGTTTGCTTGCAGTAGACTGGGCCAGGCCCAGGGCTTCTTGAATCTCGCACACACACAACACCCGCCGCTGGAGCAGCTTGACAATCTTAACCCGGTTCTGGTCGGACAGGGCCTTCATGACTTTAATAAACTGTCTCATTGCGTCTCCATATCGGTGAAATTGAATATAACGCACCAATACCACCCCCAAGAAAAAGTATGGCAACATCAACCTCGCCTATTCGGTAGCCTTTGGAAACGTCCTAAAGAGCAACTATGTTTCTTTGGGTGTTCATTCCTTGTGTCTCCTCCTTACACAGAAAGTTTGCCCCATTTGACAAGCCGGGCCACGATCATTCCGGCAACAAAACCGGCCGCCAGGTTCGAGGCCAGAGTGATGCCCAAGATCAGAGTAGCGACAAAATAGTCCTTGCGCTCGTCCAGATCCATGATGGTAAGCGTTAACTGGGAGCCCGCGAATATCAGCAGAGCGCCCAATACAGACATGGGCAGGAGGTTGAAAAGCCCGACAATGTCGTCGCCGAGAAACACTGATAGCGCTATAAAGAGAAAACCAATCATCACATTGGACCCGGCGGTTCGTGCCCCGAAGCGATAATGCGCCGCCAACCCTCCGGAACCGTGACAGAGCGGCATACCGCCAAGCAAAAAGCTGAAAAAATTGGCCAAAGCCATGCTGACGCAGATTTTTCGATTGGTTACTCTTGCCGATCGATCACCGAAATACTTCTTCGAAAGATCCGTGTAGGCCAGAACCGCGTTGCCGAGTGTCATCGGCAATTGGGGAAGAACCAGGGCGAACAGGGCAAAGGCGAAATCCGCCTTTGCCGGAAACCCGAAAGGAATCACGTTTGGAAGATTAAAGTCGAATCCGCCGCTGCCAAAATCGAACCTGGCACCCAAAGCCAGGCCGGCGGCGAACCCAGCTGCCACAATGATTAAACCGGCTGGAAATTTTCTGTTGTCCAACAAAAGCAGGGTGATGATGGTGGCTACAGCACCGATTATTAGGCTGATGGGGGCGGCCCCGATGGACTGGATGGAGAGATGAGGCTCAACCGCCTGCTGCAGCACCTGATATTGCGAGGTCCCGATCAGGAACTTGACCCCTCCGGAAATCAGCAGCGCTCCGGTGGATAGCTGCACGCCCCGGATAGCCGATTTGGGCGTGGCATTGCGAATGAAATCGATGGCGCCGGTAAGCCCGACGATCAAGAGAAAGAGGCCCATGAGGAGCGACGACGCCAGAATCTGGTCGGCGCTCATGGCGGTAGCGATCGCGTAGGCCCCTATGACCTTCATAGGCTGAACAGGTACGGTGACGCCAAAATAAATGCCTGAAACAATATAGGAGACGCCGATACTCAGAAACAGACCCAGTGCGTCGAGGCCATTAACAAGGACCATGGCGATGGCAATTGGCAGCAACGTTCCCAGATCGCCTAATGACCCGGCCAACTCCAAACGGTCAAATTTGAAACGCTCAGACATGGATTCTCCTCATCAACCTAGAAATGGCCCGATTCATCAGTCTGACGTACAGGTCTGACAAATATTAAGTCCCTTAGTCTCAGAATTATCAGGCGGGATTTCGTTGAGCCATCGGCAAATGCTGTCGGATTCTCGCTGGCTTTGAGATGCCGAAATGGCTTGCCAAAGCCACGACGAACCTATCGCTGTTGAACAGAATAATCAGGACCTTCAAGCGGTTTTCATCGGCCAGGTCCTTCAATAAGCGAATCAGATACATAGTAAAATTCATATAAACAAACACTTATTTGATGGGGAGACCTGGTCCGCCGGGCCAGGATCCTTTACTAACCGAGGCAGGCCGTTACACGTTATAAGGATACCGGATCATTCACTTCACCACACGCGTCACAAAAAACTCGTAGGCATAGTAGTCCGAGTACCTTTGGTGCATCTCGGGCTCCTTCGCAAGCTGATCAAGTATAGCGAGCGCTTCGTCGTCGTCCTCGTAACTGCTGCGGAGTTCCTCGATGCGATGCCGCATCGGAGTATAGAAATCATCCCACCACGCCTCGTCCGGCAGGGTGAAATGGCCGATGAGCGAGAAACCGCCTCTATGGATTGCAGCCAGTAGGTCTGAAACCCGGCCCATTGTCGGATAGTCGTCCTCAAAGCTCGACCTCAAGTCGGCCGGCGGATTCTCCTTGCGCCAAATAGCATCGGTGAAGGCGAGGTAACCACCGGACCGCAACAATCTGTGGCAGATGCGCAAGGCGCTCTCAATGCCGATGTTGTAGAACGCTCCCTCGGACCAGACGAGGTCGAAGCTCGCGTCCGGTTGTCCAAGGTTGGCCATGTCGCCGACCACCGGTAAGACTCGTTGCGAGAGCCCATGTTCGACGGCCGTAGCGGCCAGTCGCTCGATGCTCGAAGAATGGCTGTCCACAGCGACGATGGTCCCTGATGAGAGTTCGGCGAGGTAGAGTGTCTGCGCACCGACACCACAGCCAAGGTCTATCACCGCAGGCGACGAAGGCAGGTCATAACAGAGATCGAGCGCCTTGCCAGTACATGCACGGTTGCCGGGACCTTGCCGGGGCAGCGCTTCGAAAACCTCGAAGAATATATGCCAGAAACGTGCCGTCGGCACGCTCATGTCATACCCCCTCTTCCCTATACTGCTGATCGAATACAAATAGCCGCCCAGGCGGATCCAAAGCGTCCACCGGCCAAAAGCAATCCGGGCGAGGAAGACGCGGATGCGGTTGTCCGGCCACAGCGCGGCAATTCAATGAGCATTCGGCCTATTTGGTCGGAATCGCGTTCCAGATACCTTTACCAGGAATTTCCCAAACGTTTTTCGGATATTCCCGTCGGACGTGTTCTGGTGTCTTTAAAAGGTCTTTCTTGAAGCGTAACGAACGAATGCTTTAGCCTCAATCTCCGCCACCACCTGCTGGTTCTTTTCCCGCTTTCGAATTCCCTTTAGGCTTTCCCGCATGTTGATAGTGAGTTTTACGAAACTACAGATAAAGAGCAGAAACCAGCAAAACAAGGATTGAAACAACCATTTCCCAAGAGGAAAAAAAAGCCAGAATCACTAAGAATTCCGGCTTTAAAGAACACCGATGTGAAAAGGTTGCCGATTATCCCTCGGCTTCCTTTTCCAGTTCATCCAGTTTGTCAGGATCAGAGATTGCGATGTCTACCAGGGCCTTGGGAATGGAACTCTGTTCGCACATTGAGCGGATATCCTTTTCCACATCAGAAAACTCCAGGATTTCCCGGATTCCTTCGATATATTCGAGCATGTCGTCCGGTTCGATATTGTCCAGAGAAGGACCAGCTGCTTCAGCCGCTTTCTTGGCGGCCAGTTCTTCCTCTTGCCTCTTCTTCTCCGCCAGCTCTTCTTCCATGGCCATTTTTATTGAATCAATTGCGGATTGCTTAATGCCGCCAATCTCTGTAATGAGTTCGTCTGCCGCATTCTTGTTAAGGAGATATTTGATCTTATCCTCCTCCGAGGCATTTTCCACAGCGACAAATAACTCCCGGACCCTTGCTTTTTCGGCGAGTTCTGCGTCCACTTTGGACTTTACTCCTTTATATTCTTCTTCCGATACGCCTAAAGCCTCCATTATAGCTTCAGGCTCAAAAGATTCAGATATAAGATAGCGTATTCCCTCTTCGCCAGAGAGCCCTTTGGCCTTTGCTACCATCAACTCGATCCTTTTATTTCTGACAATTTCATCCACGTCAGGCCTATGTTCGGAAACCAGAAAGGAGGGCCAATCTTCACCCAAATCACCAATTATTTTCATGGCAGTGGCGTAGGTGTCTTGAATGTCATCCAGACCCAGGGCGGAAACCGCCTGGTCAAAATCCTGCATAAACGGCCTGGCGACCCGGTTGCGTGCCTTGACCGCCCCCCTTAACTGCAGCCAGTTACCAGCATGTTTCGAGACATTATAGCCGGTCTTGTCCAGATCTTCGGCAATCTTCCGTGAGGTGTCCAGGCTGTTAGCCTCGGAGAAATCCTGGTCAGCGTATTTCTGAATCTGTTGTTCGATCAGCACCCATAAAGGTTCTTTGCCCTCGATGCGATATTCTGGCATAATTCACCCCTCCAAAAATGAGATTCATTGAATTGATAAGAAATGGTCTACTCGAGGAGCGAGTATAGGGTAATTTCCCTCTTACGTCAAGGGCATTGACACTACACTGAAACCCCAATAATAACGATCGAAAGAATCGGATTATTTCAAGAAATTGCCCAAAAGGGAAAGTCTAAACAATTCGATGTGAGCTGATATTATGAAATGGTACCCCTTTGCAAGAAAAACATGGGTTATAAACATGGTGAAAAACGGACGCGGGCAAACGCGGAAATTACCTCACAGTAAAAGGTCAGCTGTTGATTTTTTCCGCGTCAAGTATAATCTTATTATTCTCAGTCAAGACAGCTGTTGCTCTACGGCGCGAATTAAGGCCTGACACTCTGAAGCAGATTGGGAGGGTTCCGAAGGCATGAACAGGATAATGTTGTTTGTCAAAATCAGTTGGAAAAATATTCTAGTTTTCTTCATTTTTTTCTCAATAATCGCCTGCGCCTCAAGCAATTTAGAGCTTCCCAAATATTTCTTTGAACAGATCAAATTAAAAGATGGGACCTACCATGGCAAAGCAAACCTCGACTGGCGAAATTCGGCAGAGGTTGAAGTGACCATAAAAGGCGATAGAGTTATCGATATACGGATTTTGAAGCACAGACACGGGCCAGGCAAAAAATTTTCTGCCGATGAAATTATCCGTAAGATCCTCGATCAACAATCAACCCGACTTGATGCCATTTCTGGAGCGACCGTCACCTCAAACGTTATTACTGGCGCTGTTCAGAATGCCATAAACAAGGCCCGTTAAGCCATGCAATGTGCCTTATCCAAAATCGGGGATTAAGTCCTGCACAGAACAGCAGAGAAATTGTGACGATCCAGGATTACCAGGAATAAGTCAGGTTAAGATAAAAGTCCCGTCCGATTTCCGGCACCTTAATGCCGGTTCGGAACGGGTCCCTCTGGTAGGAGAGGTGGTCAAAGTACTGTCGATCAAAAATATTGTGGATTCCACAAAAAACATTGAACTTTTTATATACCATTCCCATCTTCAAATTCACAATCCCCCACCCATGAGTCTTTTCTTCGTTCAGTTCGGAATCAATTCGGTGCTGATCATCTGCAAAGATACCCTCGATCTCTGTAAAATATCTGTCTGTATCATATCTTACAGCAATTCTTCCCTGTAGAGGTGGTATCTCCAATAATGGTTTGTCAAAGGTATCGTCGCGCCCCCTGGTATAGGAAAACCCTGCCTGGACACACAGATCATAGGGAAGGAACAGGTTCAAGCTGGTCTCACCGCCATATAGGGTCGCATCAACATTTCTGAAACTCCTTGCATCCTTATCCGGGCCCTGAACATCATAAACAGTAATAAAGTCCTTTATATCACTATAGAAAAATGTTGCTTTTCCGTAAAATCTATCCCCTGAATATTTAATGCCAATGTCAAATTCCCGGTTTCTTACCGGATCGAGTTCCGGATTCCCCACCCAGTTTGGTTTCTCCTCCGGTTTTTCAAGGGCAATGTATCTTTCGTCTGGACCTGGCGGTCTTGTTGTATGTCCGAGTCCGGCAAAGAGTTCGATCGTTTTCGCCGGAGTATAAAGAAGCTGAACGTTACCACTTCCACAGAAATCGACCTCTTCTCTGTCTGTGGTTCCGTGGTAGAGACTATAAAGCGCTGAACGATCATCATGGGCTCTTGTTTTGTTATGATCAAACCTTGCTCCCATAGTCAATCTGAAATTCTCCGTAATCGATTGCTTGTATTCAAGGTAGGTTCCAATATTTCTTGAATCAACATCCGGCATCATCTTTTGTTCCCCGATGGGTAACGTATTATCGGCATCCCAATTTCTCAGGTAATAGTCAACCCCAATGGTCAACTCTCCAGTATGGGCAACAATATCCGACTCGACTTTTCCCCCAAAAGTTTCTGCCTCAGCATAGCACCTCATCATATATCCTGAAGCAAAATCCAGGGAGGAAACTCTTTTCGAGTCAGTCATATCGTGACGCACTTGATTCCAGTAGAATTGGGCCTTCAACCTCTCTATCCGGTTAGGGAGGTCTGAGGCCTCATAGGTCACATTTAATCGATCCGTGTCATCATAGACTGCATCCATAAGGAGATAGGGATATATAATATCTTCAGCCTCCTGGCGAGTATAACTTATCTCCATCCTCTGATTATTTGGGAAATTTAATCCAAATTTGCTCCAATAAGTATCAATGGAATAGGCTTTATCGTCCACATCCTCATCTCTATATCTACTCGTTGAAGAAGCTGGGTATTGTTCCGTGATCCGCTCATCATTGCCGTCCTTATAAGGAAGGGAATATCTGTAGACGTAGCCAAAAAGGACATCTGTTTTCTCACTACCATAGGACGTATTAATAGAAGCATTGACATTTTCATATGACCCAACAGAGATGTTTGACGTTCCACCCCATCCTTTTCCAGGCTTCATAGTCTTGATTTCAATCAGACCACCCAGGCTCCCCGGATTTCTGACATCAAAGGGCCCTTTCAGAACGGAGATTTCCTCAATCTCTGCAAAATCGATGTGAAATGAATTCGGGTCCATCCGGTTGGGGCAGGCGCCATAAATTCTCATGCCATCTATAAGCACATTGATGTTGTCTCTCTGAAACCCCCTGAGAACAATATCGTTGGCTATTGCGCCTTTTCTAACCGCGCTTATTCCCTCAATCACTTTCAGGGCTTCCCCCACGTCCCGGGCGGGTGTTTCTCTGACTTCTCTGATATCGAGACACTCTTCCTGGCTTACCTCTCTCTCTCCTCTAACAATAATCTCTTCAAGAACTATAGTCTCCGCAAATGACTGTACGTGAAATATGATACAGAGGATACAAATGCCAACAAACAAATAACCCTTTTTCATTTTTGCCTCCATTCATATGATGCTTCCATTGTCGGGAATCGTTTTAGTTTTCTATTTCCTGATGATTTTCACCGACCACCCAGGATGAGATGAACGCTTACCATAAGCAAAGAGAGACTCAGGCACGAAAAGCAAAACCGGTAAAGTTTATTCAGGTATCCAGAGAGATTCCCCGCCATCTCTTCTTTATCCCCGACGATAACCTCCAATCCGAATGCCCAGCCAAATCCAAATGTGCCCAGCATAAGAAGGCCAATTATAAAAAAAGAGTCAGGCACATATTGGAGAAGGCAATATGGGCAGTGGTGATGGGGTAAATTCATCAATCTGGGCCCAACAACCTCCAGCAGGGCCAGTGCTGTCAGAAAAAGGTTTACAAGTCCCATTAAGAAGACCAGAGCCAGAGACTTTTTCCTGTGGATCACATTTTTATCCAATCTATTTTTCTGAATAAGATAGCCGGCTGTCCCGAGGAGAAACAGGTTGCTGAGATAATAAGCAAGTGAAAGCGATTGCTCATACCCGTGTCCCAAAAAATACATGGACAGGATTGCGGATATTCTATCCGGAGAATCGATGTTTGCAGTGCAACATGTTACCGGGGTGTGGGAGTTCATACTGAGAAAGAAGACCAAATCTCCCACACTATCAGCCAGGATGCCTATAGTTACTGCAAGAAGAAACGTTAATTTGCGCAATATTGACGACCCGCTCTTGTTTATCACCGTGAAGGAATGAAATATAAGCCAGCCTCCAATGAAAAAGAAGGCTAATGGCTTGATAATTTCCAGGAACCTGCA
This sequence comes from Thermodesulfobacteriota bacterium, assembly GCA_034190285.1. Taxonomy (GTDB): domain Bacteria; phylum Desulfobacterota; class DSM-4660; order Desulfatiglandales; family Desulfatiglandaceae; genus JAXHTA01. The sequence continues at coordinate 10,204 of JAXHTA010000099.1, forward strand.
TAAGCAGGGTAGGACCCTCGGCTCAGATAGTAAGGGTAGCCACGCCCTCAGTCAGGACAAGACTCATAACTTCTTCCTCATAGTGGATTCTACTCTCACTGAGATAAGTGAGACTATGGAGAAAGACGTT